>JARGFM010000001.1:0-112543 GCA_029210725.1 Bacteroidales bacterium
GGGTACCGGTATTGAGTCAAGTAGATAGATGTTTTCACCTTCATTCAATAGGGAAGCGATCCGGTCGTTTAATCTTGCAATCAAGTCTCCCAGTCGCCGCCTTCTTCGATTGAAGGGGCTTCTGTGTATGAGATTGGGAAAATCGTTGATATGATCAGATTTGATCTTCCCAAACAGGTAGTTCTCACTGTCAATACCGATAGTTTCACCCAGTAATGAAAGTGCAATTATTTCACAATCAGACATTTTGGGCTTGTTAGGATAGATGTAATAGTTATAGTCAGCATCAATAGAGCCTTTAAAAAACGATTTTGTAATGTTCAAAATCTTGTCGAAATTTGATTTGAGATGGTGCATGATAAAGGAGTGTTTTTGGTTGAATACTTCCTTTAATTTACTGAAATACAGTAACATGCGCAATCTTTTTTTATAAGAGTTATAAACAGTTTTTAATAGCACAACAGGTTGTATCTTTATCCCGTTAATTAGCCAAACCACACATCCATGAAAAAATTATCGTTAGTATTCCTTTGGGTAGCCGCACTGGTCCTGACTTCCTGTTCGAAAAAGACCCCTGACTTTGTGCACAGCATACCGGATGATGCCATTGCAGTACTCTCGCTGCATCCGATGCAAATTCATACAAAAGGTAAGATCAATTCTTTTACCTCCATCAAGGAAAAAATGAAAGATGAAATCTGGGGGCAGATCCTTGAAAATCCTCTGAGCACCGGTCTTTTGATGAATGAGTATGCTTTTGTTTTCGTGAAGATGGAAGAGGAAGCCCCGGTTTTAGGAGTGGTCGCAGGAATGAAAGATGTGAATAAATTCAAATCCACGCTCTCCGGAATTAAGGAAGGAATCAGTGAAGAGTTTCAGATCAGGGAGGATTACACCTGGATCCAGCCTGACAAGGAAGGGGTAATTGCCTGGAACAACAAGCAGATGATTTTACTGGTCTCCCCGGATCATGATGAATTTGAAACATCCTACTTTATTGAATCCCTGGATCATATGTTCAGTCCGGTTAAAGAAGAGTCCATTACCAGTCTGGTCGATTTCAAAGATTTCCTGGGGAAAATGAAGGACCTCAATCTCTGGGTATCTTCCGATGAAATGTTTGATATCATCGAGATGATGGCGGGCGACAGAATGCCTGATATTCCGGTGGCTCTTTACAATAATTATGCACAAATCTATGTGGATTTTGCCAACGGGGCTATGAATATTAACGGGGAGACTCATTTCAGCGAAGAAGTTGAAAAAAATATCGAGGAATTCCTGGTCATGAAACCGGCTCTCAATAAAGACATGCTGAATCTGGCTCCCGGGGGTCAACTTTTAATGGCTCTGGCTGGTTCCGTGGACATGGCTAAAGCACAAAAGATGGCCGGGAAGTTTGCCAATCCGGAACTTGATACAGTCAGTAATAAGGTCGAGATGGTTACCGGAATGGAGATCCAGGATCTTCTGGATGCCCTTTCCGGCGATTTTACTATTGCCATTAACGGAGTGGAAGGTGAAGCCATGATCCCGCTGGAACTCTACCTGGGAATCGGAGTCAACGGCCAGGCTTTGCAGGAAAAACTCATGGAAACAGTTCAGGGGCTTGCAGCCGTGGAAGAGGAGGGCGATTTCTTCATCATAAACATCCAGGGTAACGAAATATACAGCGGTATCCTGAACGATGTCCTGGTAATCACCAATTCAAAAGGATATAAGGAAGCCGTGAAGGACGGAAGCCATGATACTCCGCTGACCAAATCCAGGTTTGGTGATTTTACCGATGGTTCCTTTGGAATGTATGTGAATCTGGACCTTCCCAAATACCCTGCCATGATCCAGGGTCTGCTTGCCCAGAGGTCCGGGGCTCAGCAATGGGTGTCACGTATTACCGGTCCTTTTGATTACCTGGGTGTAAGCGCCGGAAACTACAAAAACAGGGCCTTATTAAAAACCAGCGACCCATCGGAGAACAGTTTGTATACCATCATGAAAGTTATTGACTCTCCGGAATAAGGCCTGGAACTGAATTGCAGTACATGACCATCCGGCTCGAAAAGATGATACCCCTGCCGATGCTGGAGCAGGACACCTCCGGCTCCGAAGTCTGGGAAGCAGATTCCCTGTTGCTCGAGCAGGGTAAGAGCTATGTGGCCGAAGCTTCCTCGGGAAGAGGAAAAACAAGCCTCCTTTCTGTCATTTATGGCCTTCGGACCGATTACCAGGGGGTGGTCTTCATAGATGACCGGGATCTTAGAAGCCTCTCCCTGAAGGAATGGTCGTCTTACCGGAAAAACAGACTCTCTTTTATCTTTCAGGGGCTTGAGTTGTTTGAAGATCTGACTGCCCTGGAAAACATCCGTTTGAAAAATGAGCTGACCGCTTACCAGACGAACGACAGAATCCTGGAGATGGCCGGGATGCTGGGAATTGAGCCTTTTCTGAAACGAAAAGCCGGGATTCTTTCCTTTGGCCAGCAACAGAGAGTGGCCATTATTCGCGCACTCTGTCAACCCTTCAATTTCCTGCTGGCCGATGAATGTTTCAGCCACATGGACCGGGAAAACAGTCTCGCAGCCTACCAGCTGATCCGCCAGGAGTGTGAAGCGCGCCGGGCCGGATTGATCCTGACTTCTCTCAATAAAACGGACCTTCCAGATACTCTTGCAAGATTAAAACTATGAGGCTCATCTACCGGATACTGTGGAAAGATCATAGCAGGGCCCACCTTCTGGGAGCATTCCTGGGAACCCTGGCAGGATTTGTTCTTTTGCTGGCAGGTATTCAGTTCTACATGGATATTAAATCTGTCCTTACAGAAAACAGGGACCTGCTCGATCCGGAATATATTGTTATAAATAAGAAAGTAAATATCGGTCAGACCCTGGGGCTCGACATAAGTGGATTCACCGAGGAAGAGATACGGGAGATCGAAGCCCAGCCCTTTGCCGACCAGGTGGCAGCTTTCATCTCTAATGAGTTTCCCGTAAGCGCCTTTACCGAGAATGATCGCTTCCCCGATTTTATCACCGAACTTTTCTTTGAAGCGATCCCCGATGAATTCATCGATGTGAAATCGGAAGACTGGCAATGGGATCCTGAGGAAGGAACTATCCCGGTAATCATTCCGCAGGATTACCTGAACCTTTATAACTTTGGCTTTGCCCCCAGCCAGGGACTTCCCCAGATTCCCAAGGGGGTTGTTTCCATGATCAATTTCAAATTGAGGCTGAGAGGTCAGGGACGCGGAAACTATGAAGACTACCAGGGTCGCATAGTGGGCTTCAGTAATCGTGTGAACTCTATTCTTGTTCCGCTCGATTTTCTGGAATGGGCCAACAAGAAATACGGATACTTTAAGAAAAGTGATCCGTCTCAGGTCATCCTGGTCTCCAAAGATCCCACCGATCCTTCCATCATCAGGTTTATCGAGGAAAAAGGTTACGATACCATCCGGGAAAAGCTGAAGAGCAGCCGGATGAATATCATCCTCAAATTTGTAATCAGCTTTCTGGTGATTGTGGCTGCCATCATTATCGGACTGGCATTCCTGGTATTCCTTCTCAGTCTGCAGCTGATGATCAGCCGCTCTTCAGATAAGATCAGGAGGCTCAGCAAACTGGGCTTTCATTACCGGGAGATCAGCCGTCCCTATATCCTCTTACTGCTTTTGCTAATGGCAGGAATTACCGGGCTTTCTTTGTTGCTTACCTCCGTGCTTGCCGGTCAGATTCAACAAAGCGCAGAAGCCTGGAGCCTCAATATCTCTCCCACGCTTCACGGGATCATTTACGGCACTGCCCTGGGTCTGATCCTTCTGATATCTGTGGCCAATGTGGCCGCCATTCTGATAAGTACCAAAAAGCTATGCAAATAGCTCCATTTTTGCTGCAAATAGTTTGTATCATTCAAATTAATCACTATTTTTGCATCCCCAAATAATTTATAAGTCGATTATGGCACATCATTTATCAGCGAAGAAGAGGATCAGGCAAGCAGAGTCGAAGCGAGCAAATAACAAGTATTCCGCCAGGACCACAAGGAACGCCGTGAAAAAACTGCGTGGAACTACCGATAAGGAAGCCGCCACAGAGCAGTATTCAGAAGTAGTTTCCATGCTTGACAGACTTGCCAAGAACAATGTAATTCACAAGAATAAGGCCTCCAATCTCAAGTCGAAGCTTTCAAAGCACGTGAACAGCCTGTAAGAGCATTCACCTCACCATATTCTTAAGGCCTTCCACTTCCGGTGGTGGGCCTTTTTTTATTTAAATATTCTTCCGGAGAAGGGGGGGGGTATTCACACTGATGTTTCTGCTTCCGGCATATCAAAGAGTTAAACAGGAAGATGAACAAATACAACTCACACGCCCTGACCACCTGGGCAGTGGAAGAGCGCCCCAGAGAAAAAGTGATGGCCAACGGGGTCCACTACCTCTCCGATTCAGAGCTCCTGGCAATTTTGCTGGGTTCGGGCACAAAAAATATGACAGCGGTAGAACTGGCCCGCTTCGTTTTGAAAGAGTCGGGGAACAATCTGCAGCAACTGGGAAGGCAGGGAATCAGCGATCTGGTAAAAATTAAAGGGGTTGGACCGGCCAAGGCGATCACTCTGCTGGCTGCCCTGGAACTCGGCCGCAGGAGGGCGGGGATGCAGCATACGGAAAAAATACCGGTTAAATCCAGTGAAACGGTCTTCCGGATCTTTCATCCGCTGATGGGCGACCTGGAACATGAAGAGTTCTGGCTGCTGATGCTTAACCGGGCAAACAGGGTGTTGGGAAGGTATAAAGTCAGCCAGGGCGGACTCTCAGGGACAGTGATCGATACCAGGATCATACTGAAAAAATCCCTGGATAACCTGGCCTCCTCCATCATTGTTTGCCACAACCACCCCTCGGGCAATATGCAACCCAGCGATGCCGATGTGAAAATCACCGAGAAATTAAAAAAAGCGGCCGAAATGCTGGAAATTAAACTATTGGATCATGTTATTATAGCAGATAAGTCCTATTTTAGTTTCGCAGATGAAGGATTGATTCACTAACTACTCTTGTATTTTGATTCAGATTCTACTGACCATACTCTTTAGCTCCTTTAAGTTTGCAGCTACCTTTCCGCTGGTCGTCCTGAAGTTCAGGTTTTCATTTGCGGAGACCCTGCTGTGGACCAACCTTGGAGGAATAGTTGGAATCTACTTTTTTGCCTTCCTGGCGGAAAAGGTACTTGCCTGGTGGGAAAGGATATTCGGAAGATGCAGGAGGACCCTCCCGGAGGACAGGCAGAAGGTAAAAAAGACCTTCACCCGCAGGAACCGGAGGATCGTTCGAATAAAGCAGAAATACGGGCTTACCGGCATTGCCCTGTCTACGCCCTTCCTTCTTTCCATCCCGGTCGGCGTCTTCCTGCTTGTCCGGTATTACCGGAGCTCCAGAACCAAATTTCTGTACCTGATTGGCTCCAACATCATCTGGTCGGTCATCTATACGGCTTTCTATATGTTCTGGGATGAACTTCTTCTGAACAGGTCCTGACCTGCCGGCAGGACTTCCGACTGATCGGAACACTGTTCCAACATCTCACGGATGCTTATTCCCGAAACAGGATGTATCAGTTCAGGGGCCATTTCGGCCAGCGGAACCAGGACAAACCTGCGGTCTCCCATGGATGGATGAGGAAGTGATAAGCGGGGATGATCCATCTGCATGTGCCCGTACAGCAGCATATCAATATCAATGATCCTGTCGCTGTAACCCGCTCCGCCCTTTCCCCTGCCCATCTCTGCTTCTATATCCTGCAAGAGATCCAGTAAAGGAAGCGGCCCAAGGGCGCTTCTGATTGAAATACAGCAGTTACAGAACCTGTTCTCACTGGTATATCCCCAGGCTTCCGAATCATAGTAAGAAGAGATGGCTTCCATCCTGCCGATCCTTTGCTGAATCAGCTTCACCGCCTCGTTAAGGTTTTGTTCCCGCCTGCCCAGGTTGCTTCCCAGTGAAAGGTATATCAGATTCATGTTTTCTTCACACTAAGGTATTTATTATCATGCACAATTTTAGTACATTGCGGCTTCAAAATCAGTAGATATGAAAAATTTTCTTAGTAGTCTTTTAGCTACCATCACAGGCCTGCTAATTATGACTGTTCTGGTCTTTATAATTTTTATGGGTCTAGTTGCTGCCTCCACCTCCAAAGCACCCGTGGAGGTTAAGGAAAACTCCCTGCTTCTGGCAAGATTTAATGCACAAATTCTTGATCGCACCACGGAGGATCCTTTTGCGCTTCTTTTCTCAGGAAATTTCATGTATGATGAAACCATGGGGCTGAACCAGATCCTGAAGGACCTGAAGAAAGCCGGCACCGATGAGAACATTGAAGGTATCTTTATGAATCTTGGTGGTATCAATGCCGGGATCGCCACCCTGGGAGAGATCCGGGAGGCCATGCTGGACTTTAAGGAGAGCGGGAAGTTTATCTACGCCTATTCCAGCGCCTACACCCAGAAATCCTATTACCTGGCTTCAGTGGCCGACAGTGTGTTTATGGCCCCTGAGGGAATGTTCCTGTTTAACGGGATGAGCGCCCAGGTCATGTTCTACAAAAAAGCCCTGGAAAAGGCCGGGGTCGAAATGCAGGTGATCAGGCACGGATCCTACAAGGGAGCCGTCGAACCTTTCCTGCGTAACGATCTGAGCGAAGAGAACAGGGAGCAGATTGAAAGTTATGTGGGAGCCCTGTGGGGTAAGATCGTGGAAGATATCTCTGCGAGTCGTGGCCTTTCCGTAGAGAAGCTGAACCAGATTGCCGACGAACTGGCAAGCATTGACCCGGAAAAACTGGTAGAGACCGGGATGATCGACGGACTCATCTATTACGATGAGATGCTTGCCCGGATGAAAGAGCGCCTGGGAGTGGAAGAGGAGGACGATCTGGAGGCTGTCTCCCTGAAGGACTATAAGGATGCGACTGTAAAGAAGAAGGATAAGGAATTCAGCAGGGACAAAATTGCGGTTATTTATGCCTACGGGGCCGTGGTGGACGGAAATATGGGTGAGGGATACATCGGGTCGGAACGCATCTCCCAGGCCATTCGCAAGGCCCGGAGAGACAAGTCTGTCAAAGCCATCGTTTTCCGGATCAATTCCGGGGGAGGCAGCGGATCCGCCTCTGACATTATACACCGGGAAGTAATGCTGGCAGCGAAAGTAAAACCTGTGATCGCTTCCATGGGTGACCTGGCGGCTTCAGGTGGTTATTACATCGCCGCTCCTGCCGATACCATCCTGGCCGGACCGGGCACCATTACCGGATCCATCGGTGTATTTGGGATGTTTCCCAATGTTCAGAAACTGATGAATGATAAAATAGGCATCACCACCGAGGTGGTAAAAACCAATGAAAATGCCAACATACTCACGGCCCTGGATCCCCTGGATCCTGAGGAGCGGCAGATCGTTCAGAAAATGATTGATGACTTCTACATCAATTTCGTGAATATAGTGGCAGAAGGAAGGAATAAATCCTATGAGGAGATCGATGCCATAGCAGGAGGCCGGGTCTGGGCAGGTGCAGATGCCCTGGACCTGGGATTGATTGATATGTTTGGAGGATTGGAAAAATCTATCGAAGTAGCCGCAGAGATGGCCGGACTGGAGAGCTATCGGGTGCAGGAGCTACCCAGACTTGAAGACCCCATGGCAGCCATCATGAAACAGCTTACCGGGGGCTCCATGGCCCGGACCGAGCAAATCCTGAAACGCGAACTCGGAGAAGAATACAAACACTACAGGAAGATTCAGGAGATCCGGAATATGCATGGCATACAGGCCATCATGCCCTTCGAGATTGAACTCCGTTAATAAGAGGCAGGGCAGACCTGGAAAACCTATCATGAACTATGAATAAAACCGGTCGGAATAACTGGAAGGTCCTTCTTATCCCTTTCTCCTGGCTCTACGGCCTGGTGATCTGGGTCAGGAACAACCTTTATGATACGGGGTTTCTGAAATCTGCCGGCTTTAACATCCCCCTGATCTCGGTGGGGAACATCACGGCAGGAGGCACAGGAAAAACTCCGCATGTGGAGTACCTGGCCGAGCTGCTTCAAAAAGATTTCCGTGTCGCCACCCTGAGCCGGGGCTATAAAAGAAGTACCAGAGATTTCCGGATTGCCGGCCCGGAATCCTCCGTTCAGGAAATCGGAGACGAACCCTTGCAGATGAAGCGGCGTTTTCCGGGGATAACCGTTGCCGTTGACCGGAACAGGTCAAACGGAATACAATTGTTAATGAAAGAGGATCCCTCGGTGGAGGTGATCCTTTTGGACGATGCCTATCAACACCGCTCCGTCAAACCCGGGTTCTCCATTCTGCTGGTCGATTACACCCGCCCCATCGGCAAGGACCATTTGCTGCCCGCCGGCATGCTGAGGGAACCGGCCAGGAACCTTCACCGCGCCAATATCGTTCTGGTCACCCGTTCGCCCGAAAGAATCAAACCCTTGGAGCTCAGGCAGTATGCCAATGAGACAGGCCTTACCCTGGGTCAGCACCTCTATTTCACAAGCATGCGCTACGGGAATCTGTCCCCGGTATTTCCGGCAGTCAGAAAAAAGGATGCTGCATGGTTCAAACATTATGCGGGGGGAGTTCTGATTGTATCGGGAATTGCCAGGCCCCGGCCTCTTCGCCAGTATGCAAGAAGCATCAACACCAACATCCGTGAGCTCTCTTTTCCGGACCACCACCCCTATTCCGGGAGAGACCTGGAGAAGATCTCCCGCAACTATCGGGAATTCAGGGAGCAGCATGGGGAGATCCTGGTACTGACCACCGAAAAGGATGCCGTAAGGCTTCGGGGTCTCAATCCGGAAGTGGAGTGGAAAGAGGCCATGTATGCCGTGCGCATCCATGTCCACTTTTTGAATGATGATAAAGATGAATTTGACCGACAAATATGGAACTATGTTAACAGCAATAAACGAAGCAGTCTCCTTTATCAGGGAGCAGATTCATGAAACCCCCGATACAGCCATTATTCTGGGGACCGGACTGGGAAAAATAGTGGATCACCTGGAGGTGGAACAGGTAGTGGATTACGAATCCATCCCTCATTTTCCGGTTTCCACAGTTGAAGGACACGAAGGGAAGCTGATCTCCGGCCGGCTGGGAGAGAAACGCATCCTGGTGATGCAGGGGAGATTTCACTTCTACGAAGGGTATGCGATGCAGGAGGTGATCTTCCCCATACGGGTGATGAAGCTGCTGGGCATCAAGACCCTGGTGGTCTCCAATGCTGCCGGGGGAATGAACCCGGATTTCGAGATCGGCGATATCATGCTGATCAATGATCATATCTGCCTGATGCCCAATCCCTTGATTGGAAAACACGATCCCGGATTTGGCGCCAGGTTTCCGGATATGAGTCAGACCTACGATCCTGATCTGCTTCAAAAAGCCCGGGACCTCTCTCAGAAGCTGCAGATACCCATCCGGGAAGGGTGTTATGTAGGTGTAACGGGCCCTACCCTGGAGACCCCCGGGGAGTACCGGTACCTGCGGATTATCGGGGGGGATGCCGTTGGCATGTCGACGGTTCCTGAGGTCATAGCCGCCCACCAGATGGGAATTGCCATCTTTGCGGTTTCGGTAATCACCGATCTGGGTGTTCCCGGAAAGATCCAGAAACTCACCCATCAGGATGTGATTGCTGCCGCAGAAAAGACGGCTCCCAAACTCACGGAGTTGATCATCAACATGATCACCGGCTGATGCAAAAAGCCGGGGACGGATTTGAAAAGGGGAGAGTGCTGACCATGTCGGCGATCCACTTTGTACATGATTGCTACACCGCCTTCCTGGCGCCGGCCCTGCCCCTGATCATTGATAAACTCGGTATCTCTTACGGGATGACCGGACTGCTGGCGGTGATCCAGCGGATTCCATCCCTCTTTAATCCACTGATCGGCATCATTGCCGAGCGACCGGTGATGCGCCATATGGTGATCTTCTCTCCGGCCCTGACCGCCGTGTTTATGAGTCTGATCGGCCTGGCCCCTGGTTATACCATGCTGGCCGTTTTGCTTTTCTTTTCCGGAATCAGTTCTACCCTGTGGCACATTCCCACTCCGGTCATTGTGAAACAAGTCTCCGGAAGCCGGGTGGGGAAAGGGATGAGTTACTATATGGGAGGCGGGGAGCTGGCCCGGACCGCCGGTCCCATGATCGTCCTGGGAGTGATCAGCTGGTGGGGACTGGAAGGGATGTGGAGAATGATGCCCCTGGGAATCATTGCCTCCATGGTCCTCTGGTTCCAGTTCAGGAAAGCCCGGTTTACTCCGCCCTCTTCACCCCGAAAACATCAGGAAGGAAGTTACTGGAAGATCTTCCTGCGTTTTTCAACAGCCTTTGTTCTCACAGGAGGATTCACCTTCTTTCAGGCGGGTTTGAAGGCCTCTGTTACTTACTTTCTGCCCACCTTCCTTACCTCCACCGGAAACTCCCTGCACTATTCCGAGCTGGCCCTGACGGTCCTGCAGCTGGCAGGTGCCATGGGGGCTTTGTTTGCCGGGACCATCAGTGATAAAATAGGCCGGTTCCGTACCCTGCTGATCATCAGTGTTTTTACCCCCTTGCTGACTTTATTGTTCCTGAAGCTGGAAGGATTCTGGATCTTTCCTGTCTTACTGCCACTGGGCTTTTTCATCTTCGCCCCCACCTCGGTGATGCTGGCCACGGTGCAGGAACTGGACACGGAAAAGAAGGCATTCGTGAACTCCATCTACATGACCCTGAATTTTTTTGTAAGTGTGATGGTTTACCCCCTGGTGGGTGCCGCCATCGACAGGCTTGGATTCCTTCCCACCTACCGCTTTATCGCCTACCTGGGATTTGGTGCGGTGATCATTGTGCTTTTTACCCGGAAAGGCTTGCAGAGGACTACCGGTAAACCAGTCCAACCGCCTTCCTCCTGACCCATTGCTCCCCGGTAGGGGGGTGATATGCCCGGGCATGAATCACGTAAAATCCCATAGCCTGCATGGATCCGTCCTCTCCCTCCCCGTCCCAGGTATAGGTCAGCGTGGGCGCTGCCACATGGTTGTTGGCCAGGGTTCTGATCCGCCTTCCCTCCAGATCGCTGATCCACAATCCCACCACCCAGTCGAATCCCCCCGTAGCCAGGGTAATGCGAAGCTGGTCCTGGTAGCCGTCATTATCCGGACTGAACACCTGGGGCTCCACTCCCAGTAATTCCCCGCTATCCCCCTCCGCTGATCTCTGGGAATTTTCCTTTCCGGGGGTGGCATAGCCTGCGATGGAGGCTGCAGAGTGCCAGTTGTCCGGATCACTTCCCGGCCGGTCCGCGGAGATCCGCTCCAGGCTGATCCCCCGGGGATCCTGCAGCAGCTCAAGATGCAGGGTCTCACTGTATGCAGCCATATCCACGACCAGTCCGGCCCGGTCGGTCAGGTAAATGATCCCGCTGCTGTTGTTCATGGCGGGCAGTTCCTCCACCTCCACCCACTGACCGCTTTCCTCCAGCTGGTAGCGGTCCGTCAGCTGAGGCACACAAGCTGTAAGCACCAGGTACTGCCCGGGAAAAACAAGCCTGGAGCATGAAGAGAGCGCGACGGGATGATCGGGAACCCCCTCCTTCTCCTGCAGGTGTACAGCCAGGTCCTTAAGGTCATAAAAACGGTCTCCCGGCAGGTAGAGCTCCAGATACTCCGGGTCTCCCTCTTCGGGATCGAACATGATTTCATTTATCACCAAGGATGCAGGGACCGGACCTGAAACAGCTCCTGCCCGGAACTCGGAGCCGGCCGATTGATTCCCCGCACAATCGCTCAGTCCGGGCAGGGAGAGCCGGTAGGCAGGCCACCCCTGAAAATCCTCCGCAAAACTCAGGTGAAGGGTCTGTGAGAGTGGACCGGGAAGCTCCACAGACACCGGTTCAGCTCCTCCCGGATTCAGCCGGAATGCCGATCCCTGTGTTTCTTCCAAACGTAAGGGTTCAGAAAAGTGCAGCTGCATCTCTCCCGGATCCCCCAGACCGCCATAAAGCAATACCGGGGGAGTCCTGTCCGGCAGGAGCTCCTGAATGCTATTGATCCTGCCCGGTGTTCCTCCTCCGGGATCCTTTGAAAATTTCCAATTTTCGGTAAGTCCGCACAGGTCATCCGGATCAGGCGATTCCAGCGACCATCCTCCCTCCTTCTTCCAGCCGGGCCCGTCCCAGGGAAGCTTGTAGGCAGTTGCTTGCACCAGGGTCCCCTCCCCGCTGTATAGAGACAAAACAGCTCCTTCATTGGGAAGGGTCATCCCCTGGCATACTCCAAATTCCTGCGGGCCGATCTCCTGCAGGAAAGCAGACAGCAGATAAGTCCGCTCATTGACCTTCAGTTCCCACCCCTCCAGGCTGCACAAATAATCCGACCTGTTATAAAGTTCCAGATATTCCGTATCGTAACGAAGCGGTGGTTCGGGATCGGCCATTACTTCATTAAAAACCAAATCCCCCCATTGCGCTTCGTTCCTCAGGACCGGGACCAGGGTATCCGGCATCAGATTTCCATCCGGATCGGCCAGGCCGAAAAGCCGGAGAAGGCAGGGGACCCGGTTCGGGAAGGCCTCGGAAAAGGAGAGCAGAAATTTATCGCCCAGCTCCTTCAGGCTGTCCGGAACCACTCCCCCGGGCCGCTCTTCAGAAAACAAAAGGATGTGGCTCGAATCCGTAAGAACCACCCTTTCCGAAAAGCTTATCTGCAGATCCCTCTCCCCCACCAGGGCCGAACCGGTGACCTTCGGTGCGATGGTATCCATCCCGAAGTGGCCTTCCAGGAGGAAGCGGTCCATCCATAAACCCTGGTCCCTGGAGGAGCTGTAACTGTAACGAAGCACAAATTGCCTGCCCTGTGGAAACTCTTCCGGGTGGCAGGAGCACAGCCACTGCGGCTCCTGCCCGGCCGGATCGGGGGAGTAGTAAAGGTCGAGCCGTCCGCTTCCATCCCCCTGTAATCTGAACAGGGGAGCCAGCCCGCCACCCACCTGCTCCTGGTAATTCAGAGAGGTGGAACACAATTCAAAGATCTCCCCCTCCGCCACCCTCCAGATCTTTACCAGGTCGTCCGAACCCTGGAAATTAACCCCGGCCACAATGCCCTGATAAATCTTCGCTTCGGGCTCACTCCGGACATCCGCTGCCAAAGCCACTTGCCAGTTATTTTGAGAACTGGGTGCATACTTGTGCCGTATCCGGAAAGAGAGGGAGAAAGTGTCCGCAAAGGACAGGGGCTGGTGCCACAGAAGCAGGTAGTCGACCCCCTCCTGCACATTATCAAAACAGTGGTGCAGGGAAGAGCCCCCCTCAAGGGGCTCCACGGAATCGCAGCACCACCGCTCCCGGGGCAGCTGAGTCCAGTCTTCACATAAGCAGTTTTCATGGCATGCCAGACTATCAGTTTCGAAGTCAAACTGGTATTGTCCTGCTAATTTGAAAGAATACAGGAAAATAAAGAGTGAAAAAAATATAATAAGAGAGAAAAAATGGTGATTTTTGCACTTTGTTAATTTAATCATTGAGCGCATGAAAGTAGCTGTAGTTGGTGTAAGCGGAGCCGTCGGACAGGAGTTCCTGCGGGTATTGGAGGAAAGAGCCTTCCCCCTGGATGAACTGGTATTGTTCGGATCGTCGCGCAGTGCGGGGGCCCGGTACACATTTATGGGAAAGACCCTTACCGTAAAAGAGCTGAAGGAAAACGACGATTTTAAGGACATTGACATTGCTTTAACTTCTGCCGGAGGAGGCACTTCCAAAAAATTTGCTTCCACGATCACTAAATACGGGACCATCATGATCGATAACTCCTCTGCCTTCCGGATGGATGAGGATGTGCCCCTGGTGGTTCCCGAGGTAAACCCCGGGGACCTGCACAAGCTCCCCAGGAACATTGTGGCAAATCCAAACTGCACCACCATCCAGATGGTCGTCTGCCTGAAACCCATCCACGACCTCTCTCCCATTAAGCGGGTTCACGCGGCCACTTACCAGGCTGCCAGCGGCGCAGGGGCTGCTGCCATGACCGAGCTGGAGCAACAGATGCGCCAGATAGTATCAGGCGACCCGGTTATCGTCGAGAAGTTCCAGTATCAGCTGGCTCTCAACCTGATCCCACATGTTGATGTGTTCAAAGAGAACGGATACACCGGTGAAGAGATGAAAATGTACAACGAGTCGCGTAAAATCATGCATTCTGATATGCAGGTGAGTTCCACCTGTGTCAGGGTACCGGTCCTTCGCAACCACTCAGAGGCCATCTGGGTGGAAACGGAAGAGGCGCTTGAACTGGACCAGGTAAGAAAGGCTCTCGGGAATGCACAGGGGATCACCCTGCAGGACGATCCTGCAAACAACATTTATCCCATGCCCTTGGGATCGGCCGGCAAGGATGATATTTTTGTAGGCAGGCTGCGCAAAGATCTGGCCAATGAAAAAGGGCTCACCTTCTGGTGCGTTGGCGACCAGATCAAAAAAGGTGCAGCACTGAATGCTGTTCAGATCGCCGAATATATGATCGGAAAGGGCCTGGTTTAAGGGGCCGGACCGATTCTCAGCCGGTTCTAGTACAACAGGTCGTTGTAAGGGTAGCGCTGCACATGGATCTCTTTTACCTTTTGGTATAACTGATCTTTCAGCTCATCGATATTTGATTTCTTCAGAGCGGATATGAAGAGAGAGCCGGGATGTTTCCGGGTCCAGTCCCTGATATGATCGTCCAGGCTCAGATTTTCCTTTGTGGCAAGTGTCAGGTCATCCTTTTCCTTCCGGATATAGGAATAGGCATCGGTCTTATTGAAGACCAGCAAAACAGGAATGTCGCTTCCGCCCAACTCCCTCAGCGTAGTTTCCACCACTTCAATCTGCTCCTCATAATTGGGATGGGAGATATCCACCACGTGTAACAGGATATCGGCCTCCCTGACCTCATCCAGGGTCGATTTAAAAGACTCCACCAGGTGGGTGGGGAGTTTCCTGATAAAACCCACGGTATCGGACAAAAGAAAAGGAAGGTTCTCCACCACCACCTTGCGTACCGTGGTATCGAGGGTGGCAAAGAGCTTATCTTCGGCAAAGACCTTCGATTTACTTAGCAGATTCATCAGGGTGGACTTCCCGGCATTGGTATAACCCACCAGGGCCACCCGCACCATTTTGCCCCGGTTCTTGCGCTGAACCATCATCTGTTTATCAATCCTGGTGAGCTGTACCTTCAAATTGGCGATCCGGTCACGGATAATCCGCCGGTCTGTCTCAATCTCTGTCTCACCAGGTCCTCTTAATCCGATTCCCCCCCGCTGGCGCTCCAGGTGTGTCCACATGCGGGTCAGCCTGGGCAGCAAATACTGGTACTGTGCAAGTTCCACCTGGGTCTTGGCATGGGCCGTCTGCGCCCGGCCGGCAAAAATATCGAGAATCAGGTTGGTGCGATCCAGAATCCTGCAGTTGAGTTCACGCTCAATATTGCGAAGTTGCGAAGGGCTCAGTTCATCATCAAAGATGACCATATCGATCTCTTCTTTCTTCACATACTCCTCCACCTCCTGAAGCTTTCCCGAACCGATAAAGGTTTTTGGATGGGGAACTTCGAGGCGCTGAGTAAAAACAGCTCGCCGGTCCGCACCGGCTGTATCTGCAAGAAAAGCGAGCTCCTCCAGGTATTCCCTGGCCATCTCCTCGGTCTGGTCCCGGGTAATTACTCCCACCAGAACGGCTGTTTCCCGTTGCGGCCTGTGATCCCAATAGTCTCCCATAATGATGTACAAGGGCACAAAAATAGCAAATACTACGCTGGAAAGCATAATAAAATACAGGCTATCCTCGTAATAATGTCCTCCGCCAAAAAAGAAAGCCCCCCGCAGGGGAGGGCTCCCGAAAAAATTCCACACTCAATGACTGATTCTCTACGAGAGATTCAACAACCTGCCTGGCAGAGGCTTCAGCAGCATTCAGAGTATTCCAAAGCTCTAGTAGATATATTGCCGGTTGGCATAAATGGCATTACGAATGGCCGGTTTAATGGTCTCTGTACACATAAGCACCATATCCACATCTGTTGGGAAGGGGAGCTTCTCCTGCCGGGTCATTATCAGGGCTTCCTCGGTAAGAGCACCCTCATCCCCGATGGACCTGGCTGAGAAGTGCTCGAACTGGTTGGCTGCACCAAAAGGCTCCTTCTGGATCAGCCTCTCCGGATCGAGTGAAAGGATTTCCACCTCTCCTCTGATCTCCACACTCTTAAATTGCCGTGTTTCGATCAAGGTACAGGTTATCTCCTTGAATTTCTGAAGCTTTATATCATTCCCTGCCGTATCTTTCATCACGTTTCCCTGGGCATCCAGGACATAATCAAAGCCATCGGATATTTTTTTTGTGAATATCTGGTCTGTATCCTTTACATCATCCGGCGATACCATGATAGAGAGCAGTTTTACAAAAACCGCATAATCGTAGACCGCACTTTCATCCACATGTTTGAAATGGTATTCCACCCATTCATTGCCAAGGCCCCTGGTATCAAAGGAGATCAGATCCTCTTCTACCAAAGGGGGCAGCTGAAGCGGGGACTGGTTATTAACCTCAACGATTACTTTGCTGATCCCTTTCATACGGGCATCGTAGATCAGTGCATCGATATTCTCAAACTGTCCGCCACTGTACTCAGATGCTTTGACCAACTGATAATAAGCTTCGCGGTAATCCTCCTTCTGAAGAGCATTTTCGAGCAATCCTTTCCCGTTGTTATAGAAATAGTCGGCTGCCTTGCGTTTGGAAGCGATCATCTCTGCATCGTAGTCCACATACTCATAGCGGTAGGTCTTCCCGTCCACAGTCATCGGAGTAACTGTACGGACCTGCCTTTGACGTTCCTTGAGCATGTTGTAGCGGCTGAAAATTTCATCATAGTTATCGGGATTGTTCTCCGCCTTCAGAAACTTGATTCTTTCCAGGTCCCGCTCATTGGCAAGGCGGTAGGCCCTGTCCATTTCCGCAGCATCGACGGCATCTGGCTTTCTGATCAGTTTTTTAACACTCTTATCAATGACCGCATCGTAGTTCCCCTGTTGAAGCTTCTTGGTAGTGGATCCACATCCTGATAGCAGTAAAACTGCCATAAATAAAGTAAAAATTTTACGCATGGTCATTCAAGATTTAGTATGCAGTTTCCGTATACGAGGCTTAAACAAAAAGGTTCCCGGGATTTTTCCATCAAAAAAGCCGGCTTAAAGCCGGCTTTCAATAATAAGGTATTTCAGGAGCCTTTACTGAAGTACAAAGTTAATGGGAAAAGTAAAGAGAACCTTAACTGCTTTCCCACGCTGTTTTCCAGGGGTCCACCTGGGTGAAGACATAACCACCCTGATGGCCTCCTTGTCCAGGGCTGAATCCACGCTGCGCACAACAACTGCGTCCACAACCTTTCCGGTTCTGTCTACTGCAAACTGAACAATAACACGTCCGCTTACCCCGTTCTCAGCAGCAATCTCGGGATACTGGAGGTTCTGGGCAATATACTTTCTGAACTCTGTAGCAGGTTCGCCGCCATTGAAAGTCGGCATATCCTCCACAATATAGAATACCTCCTCTTCTTCAATATCTTCACTATCATCCCCGATCATGCTGGTGAAGTCGTATTCGGTGTTCTCAGTAGCTTCCATATCGAAATCGAATTCATCTTCGATTTCCACATCGTCATCTACAATGTCAAGCACCTCAGCAACCTTGGGCTGCTCGGGCTTTGGTTCCGGTTTTGGCTCCTCTCTTCGTGTAATCTGCATCATCTCGTCCTCGAACTCAATTTCAGAGACCACATTCTCGTCAATGTCCTTGTCCTCGCCTTTTGTCCACTCAAAGGCTACCAGCACAATGGCAAGAGTTACAACCAGTCCGATCTGGATGAACATCCCTTTCCTTTTTTCGAGATCAGCCGTTTTCGATTTCTTAAGTTCCATGTCACTTGTGAATTTGGGCAATAAAAATAGTGATTTACTTATGATAATTCAAAAAGAATTTGATCAAACATTTAATATATATCAGAGATACATCAAAAATTCTGCCAATCTGCCATTTTGTACTTGCGATTTTTTTAATAATTTTGCCAGGCATTGGGGCATTAGCTCAGTTGGCTAGAGCGTTTGACTGGCAGTCAAGAGGTCATCGGTTCGATTCCGATATGCTCCACACAGAGAATCAAAGGGTTACAGATTTCAAGATTTGTAACCCTTTCTTTTTTACCAGATTTTTGCCAGACAGCCGATCAAAAGGGCGATTATGCACACACTGTACACTATGTAATGAACGATTTAACAGTACACATCAAATATATAACTAATTGGTTAGTTATATTAACTAAATCGTTAGTTATTTATAGAGAGTAGTGGGAAAAACAATTCTCTTGACCACTTCAGGCCGATTCTGGTTTATTGTTTGACAATTGGCGCCAATCATAACATGATCAAGGCAATTGATTGACTTTCTGCTCAAATTCTCCTATTTTTAGTTACCCTTACCAAAGCATTCACCCTAATGTCTGGTAAATCATTTAATCTAAGACGTTTCTGGCTGGAACTAAAGAGACGGAGAGTCATTCATGTGATCACTGTATATGCCTCGTCGGCTTTTATCATTATTGAGTTAATCAATAACCTGTCAGAACCTTTGAACCTCCCGGTCAATCTGCTTACAATCGTTGTCATAATACTGGCTGTCGGATTCCCCTTAGCTATTATCCTCTCGTGGTTGTTCGATTTGACTTCAAAGGGTGTCGAAAGGACCAAACCTTTAAATGAAGAGGTCCCGACAGAAGCCACTGTGATTCCAAGCGCCTGGAAGATTGCCACCATAGTAAGCTTTGTTGTGATTGCCGGATTGATTGTTCTCAATATTGTGGGAATAAACAAGCAGGCGCATGCAGCCTCTGTCAGATCCCTGGTTGTACTTCCTTTCAGCAATTTCACTGGAGATGATCAACTGGAATACTTTGTGGATGGAATGCACTCTTCCCTAATTGGAGGCATTGGACAGTTGAGCAAGCTGAGAGTTCTGGGCGAAACCACAGCCAATGCTTACAAAGAAGGTAATAAGTCATTGCCAGTCATTGCCAGTGAATTGAATGTGGATGCAGCCCTGGAATCCACCGTCATGTGTCTGGGTGATACCATATGCCTCCAGGTCAAACTTATCAGTACCTTTCCGGAGGAGCGTCAGCTCTGGGTGGGTAATTTCAAAGAGGAGAAGAGCGAGATCATGAATCTCTATAACCGGATTATCAGCCAAATTGCCAGTGAGGTGAACATTAAGCTTACTCCAAGCGAAAAAATACAGCTCACCAGTGACAGAAAGCACAATCCGGCTCTCCTGGAAGCCATCTATAAAGGAAGATTCTATATGAATCAACTTACGCCTGAAGGATTTGAACTGGGGATCAGGTTTTACGATGAGGCGATCGCCATTGATTCTTCAGATCCCTTACCCTATCTTGGATTAGCTCACGGGTACAGCCTTGCAGGTCATGTATCCGGAATAGTGCCCAACGCTGCTGAACTGGCAGTGGAATATGCCCACAAAGCACTTGCGATTGATTCCACCCTGGCAGAGGCTTATGTAGTATTGGCCAGCGGGCCACTATATACAGAATGGGACTTTGCAAAAGCTGAGCGATATTTGAGACGCGCATTGGACCTGAATCAAAACATCGCCATGGCACATTATCATTATGGGTGGTACTGGTTGGCAGCCGATAATTTGGAGAAAGCTGTTGCTGAATTCCAAATATCTAAGGAAATTGATCCGGTAGATGTCACTTACTCAGCCAATCTTGCTGCTGCTTATGTCTGGATCGGACAATACGAGAAAGGCCTGGAAGAAGTAGAAAATGCCCTCAAGCTTAATCCGGTCTACCCCATTGCAGTATGGGCTCAAGGTACGGCAATTGCTAAATTGGGAAGGTCTGATGAAGCCATTGAAATCCATGAAAAGGGATTAGCCGTTAGCCCTGGATTTGAGAATGGACTGGGAACAGCTTATGCACTGGCAGGTCAGAGCGGGAAAGCCCTTGGGCTTATTGCCGAATTGGAAGAATTGGGATGGACCTGGTATACATGGGCCATTGCTGAGATATACACCTCATTGGGTGAGTATGATTCAGCCATCTACTGGATAGATGAAGCTGTAAACAGGCGCCATGATTTTGCTCCCTGGTTTAAAGTGTATGCCCTTTATGAGCCTTTGTATGGGGATCCTCGATTTCAAGAAATTGTAAATCGCATCAGTTATCCCGAATAGGAAGATACTTCAGGCAATATGCTCTTTATCCTGGCAGTCAAGAGGTCATCGGTTCGATTCCGATATGCTCCACTCAGAGGATCAAAGGGTTGCAGACCAGCAGGTTTGCAGCCCTTTTATTTTTATTCCTTTATTTCCTGCACACTCTGAATATGACGTGAAAGAACGAAAGATTACTTCTTTTACAAATATATAACTAATATTTTAGTTATACAACTAAATTGTTAGTCGTGACTTATTTATCTCCAGGTCATGTTTCTTATTGCTTTATAATCTTCCTGCTCAGCACCTCCCCGCCTGTCTCAAAGCTTATCAGGTACAGACCTGCCGGGAGTGCCGACAGGTCAAGTTCCCCGGCCTCCTCCATACGGGTGCTCAGGATTATCTGCCCATGCAGATTACGGATGCGGATAAGGGAAGAAGTGGCTAATCCTGCAATTTCAAGTTTATCAACCACCGGATTGGGATAAACCTGAATGCCCTCGAAGGGTGATTCCGCCACACCCGTGGCCAGGTGCAGGGTCCATTCACTTTCGCTGGTGTTCTCAATCAGATGAAAGGTCACCGATCCGCTTTTTAGTACAGGGATCTTCAGCAAAGCTTCGCCTTCCAAGGGGGGGACAGCGGTACAGAGGCCAATTCTGAAGTTATGGTCCTCCATGTTGACGGCCGACATGAAAGACGCGTCTAAAACTTCCGGTTTGCCCAGGATCCCCTTCTCATTGCTTGAGTTTATGTTCAATCCCAGCAGTTTCCCATGTGAATAAAATACAAGCTGCTCATTCTCCAGCTCAATGCTCACATGGGCTTCCGGGGTCTGAACCACAGACTCGGAGGGGAAATCCGAAAGGATGCCGGCTGAGTGCTGCAGGATCAGGCCGGCATCATTGGCCGTAATTCCACCTGCGGCATCAACGTTTGCCGTACTGTCTCTCCAGGGTTCCCAGGGCCTGGGGTCCAGGCCCGGAAGAGGATCCATTCCCACCGAATACTGCAGGGTAAGTGCCGCGTCGTAGGCCTGAATAAGACCATCATCATTCACATCCCCCGGAGTAAGCCCGATAATGGTGAATGTGCCTCCTCCGGTGGGCATTGAAACCAGTTCATTCCCCCAAAGGTCGGTGCCATTACTCAGGCTGACAAATACCTCCCCGCTGGCTTTGGGAATCTCATACAGATAGGTATAGACCCTCTCGCTGATCCGGGTCATCTCTGCCTCTTCCATGGTTACGGCACCACTCAGGCTCATTCTGACGGGGGGTTCAGCTGCCATATGCTCACTGAAAGTGGCCGTTATTAAGAGCGTATCGGCATACCTGTTCACCGAGTCGCTGTAGGTAATCACAGCGGTCGGAGGAGCCGTTTCTACGATGATAACCGCAGCGTGGGTCAGATCCGTAACCGGCGTGGTGTTCAGAAAAGCATTGGAAATATACAGCTCTGTTGTATCGGGAAGCAGGGACATAAACTGAATCAGCATGACCGGTCCAGCTCCGCTCAGGGCAGTCGTATTCATATAACCCACCGATAGTCTTCCCGCAGTGCCCTGATTCACAACAGCAGTCCCTCCGTCGGCAAGGGTTCCGGCAAGGGTAAAACCCGCAAATTCAAGGGCCATGGTATCAAAACCGATATCGAACTGATAGGCGATAATATGATCCTCCGGGGCCAGTTCATTCACGGCCACCGCCAGTTCCACGGCATGTCCCCTGGTCACGGTATCCCCAACCAGTGAAATAGAAAAATCGCCGGTAAGGACAGTGTCCGGGGGCACCGGGCCCAGGTGTGTTCCCGGATCCCCGTCTGCCACATTGGCCAGAGTGATTTCCCACTCTCCGGCGGTCCAGATGGCGTTGGGTTTAAGCACCTCGTCCATCCTGACCGCCCTGGAATCGGTATATTCCCAGGCTTCACCGGTGCCATCCACGTCAATAACTCCCAGAATATCAAGGAGCACCCCGGTTTCATGATTGCCCTGCGTGAAAAGCGCATAGGCATCATCCCCATTCCCGATCAGAATACCGGATTCCTGATCAGGGGCAAAGCCATACAGCGCTTCAAATCCCGAGCCGCCAATCACAAAAGTGTTTCCTGAAGCAACTGACCCGGTAAGCTGCAGGTCGCCCCAGCTGGTTCCTCCGTTGCTCTGGCGCGATAAATAACAAGGAGTGGTCTGGAAGTCGACCGTCTCGCTCCCCGCGTTGTAAAGTTCAATAAACCGTCCTGAATAATCATCTCCCGGATCCAGGACCTCTGAGATAAACAGGCTATCCTGTGCCTGTACCGACAGGGAAACAGCCAGCACTGCACCAATTAATTGAGTGGTAAAAATTCTTTTCATCATCCAGTTTTTATGGATGGATGTGATGAAGAATCATTTATCAGTTCGAGCTTGAGAAAAAAGGATCCTCTATCGGGAAATGGACGGGATCCGTTCCTTTACAGGAGGATTACTGAGCCCGGAGCTGGTAAAAAGTACCCCGCTCCTGCTTGAGGGATTCCACTTTGCCTGCTTCCTCCAGGACTCCCAGGTACTTGTTGATCTCGTTAATATGAAGACCGAGGATCTGCTCCAGGTCGCTGAGCGTGCAGGGGCGCCTGGCAATGGTCTCCAGAATAACGCTCTCCACATCGGTACGGTACGATTTTACCTGACTTCGCTCTTCTGGCGGGGCTATGATCTCCACCTGTTCCATGCCAAAAAAACCGGCGATTTCCTTCAACTGGGCCATGGGCGCAGGTAGCAATCCCACCACAGTACCGGGCCGGTCCAGGGTATTCAGCTGAACCCGGTGGGGTTTAATTTTCAATATAGCCTCCTTTAAGGCTTCCAGGTTCTGCTCGCCATCGTTGTAACCCGGAAGAATCAGGATTTCCAGCCAGATCTCCCCTTTAAACTCCTGGCTGAATTGCACCAGTCCGTTTATATAATCAGCAGCCTGCAGACTTCGGGGGGGGCGGTTTATTCTTCTCAGAGCCAGATCCGTGGCTGCATCCAGCGAAGGAAGAACCAGATCGGCCTGCATCAGTTCCTTCCTCACTTCTGCATCTCCCAGGAGAGTCCCGTTAGTCAGCACAGAAACAGGGATGCCGGGCCGAAGTTCCCTTACAAATGCAATCACCTCCCCGATGTGCTTATGAAGGGTGGGCTCACCGGCTCCTGAAAAAGTGAGATAGTCCGGATCGGGATTGTGAAGAAAAAAATCGGTCAATTCCCTGTAAACCTCTTCCACCGGCACATACTCTTTTCTTTCATCAGTAAGCGTGGTAGTGGCTCCGCATTCACAATAGACACAATTCAGGGAACAGATTTTATGCGGAATCAGGTCGATACCCAGCGACATTCCCAGCCTTCTCGAAGGCACTGGTCCAAACAGGTGCTTATACATTTATTTTCTTATTTCTTAATGTTCCGGATCGCTAGCCTGCACAAAATAACGCAGATAGTTCTGTTCTGCAAAATAGAATTCACTTTACTTCGCTTAATAAATGAGCAAACAATTCCGTCACAGGATTGTTTTTGCAATAAACACCCTGCACTATGAAAAAACTACTGTTAATTTCCCTGATCCTTACAGGCTTTCTGGCCCTGTCAAATGGCCAGGCAGCTCTTGGAGAAAAGGTTTCCAACTTCTCCACCCTGGACCAGGATGGCAAAAAATGGACTCTGAAATCAAATTTGAAAAAATCCGATTACCTGGTGATTTATTTTTACCCGGCTGCTTTTACCGGAGGATGCACTGCACAGGCCTGCAGTTACCGGGATCAGAAGGGCGAATTGGCCAGCGTGGGCGCCAGCGTGGCAGGGGTATCCGGCGACAGCCCGGAGACCCTCCGCCTATTCGCCCTGGAACATGCTTTGAACTTTCCCATGCTGGCTGATGAGTCGGGCGAAATCGCAGGCATCTTTGGTGTGCCGCACGGGGATGGAGGAACCATACAGCGGGAGATCAAAGGAGCCGCCCTGGACCTGACCAGGGGTACCACGATTCAGCGCTGGACCTTTATCCTGGACAGGAGTGGCACGCTGATTTACAAAGATACAGAGGTGGATGCAGCCGGAGACAGTGGCAAAGTACTGGAATTTCTCTCCTCCATGTAAGCAACTTATTTAGAACCATTCTATTTAACAAGGATAGTCAATTCCAAAATCTGAGGGATTTGCGAATTTTTGTATATTTTGTTATTGACTCAAGGCTAAACTGCGGAACCTAAATGAAGCGACCATGAAGCCAACCTTCCTGTTCGGGTTTGATATCGGTTCTATCTCCATCAATACCGTTGTTATGGATAAGAACGGTAAAATGATCCAAGACCGCTATGACTATAACCATGGCAAACCTTTTGAAAAACTAAAAGAGATCCTGGATGATCTGGAAAAGAGCTACTCCAGGGAACAATTCGGACAAATCAGCTGTACCGGTACCGGTGGAAAACTGGCAGCCGGGCTCCTGGGGGGCACCTATGTAAACGAAATTGTGGCCCAGTCCACCTCGGTCTCCAGGCTCTATCCCGAGGTCAGGACCATCATCGAGATGGGCGGAGAAGACTCCAAACTGATCTTCATGGACGAAGTGGAAAACAACGCTTCCAGGCTTTCAGATTTTGAGCTGAATACTCTGTGTGCCGCCGGGACCGGCTCCTTTCTCGACCAGCAGGCCAAACGCATAGGGATTTCCATCGAAAAGGAATTCGGAGAACTCTCGCTTCAATCGGAGGATCCGCCAAGAATTGCCGGGCGATGCAGCGTGTTTGCCAAGAGTGATATGATTCACCTCCAGCAAATTGCCACCCCGGTGCACGACATTGTGGCCGGACTCTGTTTTGCCGTAGCGAGAAATTTTATTTCTTCGCTGGGAAGAGGAAAAACCATCCGTTTTCCGGTGATGTTCCAGGGCGGGGTCTCCTCCAACATCGGTATGGTCCGGGCCTTCCGGGAACTTCTGGGTGCCAGGGATGGAGAGCTGCTGATCCCCGAACACAACACTTCCATGGGAGCCATGGGCGCCGTGCTGCATCATATGGAGACAGGCGTATCCGGAGCGATCACCTACAAGGGAAGCACTGATCTGGATCACTATATCCATGGTGAAAAATCGAGGGGCAAAGCTTTTGAGCCTCTGACTCCTCCCGAATCGGATATTCGCAAAGATGTATATCAGATCCCTGAATCCGGTGAACCCTATGAGGTTTACCTGGGGCTCGACATTGGTTCACTGAGCACCAACGTGGTGCTGATCGATGATCAGAACCGGGTGATCGCCCGAAGGTATCTGCCCACGGCCAGCAAACCCCTGGAGGCCATCCGCCGGGGTATGTACGAAATTTATGAGGAGATCGGGGAACGCGTGGTGGTAAGGGGGGCCGGAACGACCGGTTCGGGCCGCTACCTCACCGGCGATTTTATTGGAGCCGACCTGATCCGCAATGAGATTACGGCCCAGGCCACAGCCGCCATCGCCTTTGATCCGGAAGTGGACACCATCTTTGAGATCGGTGGACAGGATTCCAAATACATCAGCATCGATAAGGGGGTGGTGGTCGATTTTGAAATGAACAAGGTATGTGCCGCCGGAACAGGATCTTTCCTGGAGGAACAGGCTGAGAAGCTGGACATCCATATTATTGAGGAATTCGGAGAGATGGCTCTGGGGGCAGATAAACCGGCCGGACTGGGTGATCGTTGTACCGTGTTTATGGAGTCCGATTTAAATGCCTTCCAGCAAAGGGGGGTGGAGAAGGAGAACCTGGTGGGCGGACTGGCCTACTCCATTGTCCATAACTACATTCAGAAAGTGGTTCGCAAGAAGCGGGTGGGCAATCATATCCTCTTCCAGGGTGGAGTAACCAACAACCGGGCCGTGGTGGCCGCATTCGAAAAGGTAACGGGGAAGAAGATCCATATCCCGCCCCATTTCGATGTAACGGGAGCCATTGGAGCCGCCATGCTGGCTCGGGACCACATCAAACAGAACCAGCTACAGACAAGATTCAAGGGCTTTGATATCAGTAAGATCCCTTATACGGTAGATAAGTTTACCTGCAAAGCCTGCTCCAACCAGTGCGAGATCCGCAGAGTCCGTATTGAGGGCGAAAATAAACCCCTGTTTTATGGAGGGAGATGCGAGAAGTGGGAAATGGATGAACGAAAAGGCAAGGGTCAGGACATCCCAAACTATTTTGAAGAACGTATTGGAATGCTCACCGACGGATTCCAGCCCGGGAACGATCCGAAGAAACCCACCATCGGGATACTACGCGGACTAATGGTATTCTACCAGCAGTTTCCTTACTGGAGCACCTTCTTTAAGGAACTGGGATTTAATGTGATTGTTTCGGACGAAACCGACAATCAGACTGTTAAAAAAGCATTGAATAAGATAGTGGCCGAAACCTGCTTCCCGGTGGAGGTCATGCATGGCCATATATACGAAATGCTCGAAGATCAGGTGGATTATATCTTCACCCCTTTCATCATCAACACCAAAGCGGAAAAGGATAATCCGACCTCCAATTGCAACTGCCCCTGGGTGCAAACCGTCCCCTTTATGGTAAAGGCTTCTATCCCGGAAGAGCAGAGAGACAGGCTGCTGAGTCCCACGCTCAATTTCCGTTATTACGGCAAGGTGGTGGAGAAAGAGTTGTATGACTATTTCGGAAAGAAGTTCGGACTAAGCCGGAAGCAGATCGTCGCAGCCATGCAAAAGGCTGATGAGAAACAGGACCTTTTTGAAGAACGCGTCAAAGCCAGGGGCCGTGAGGTCATGGCCTCACTCCCCGGGGATAAGGAGTGCCTGGTCATTATCGGCCGTCCCTACAATACCGGCGATCCGGCCCTCAACCTGAGCATGGTGGAGAAACTGATCAATCTGGATGTGCTCCCCATCCCCATGGACTACCTGCCCCTGGCCGATGAGCACATCACCAGGGACTACAACAAGATGTACTGGCCCAATGGCCAGAGGATCCTGGCTGCTGCCCGGATCATCGCCCGGGACGACCGGATTCATGGCATCTACATGGGTAACTTCCGCTGCGGTCCCGACTCCTTCCTGGCACACTTTGTTCATGAAGAAATGGCCGGAAAACCCTATATGGAAATCGAAATAGATGAACATGGGGCCGATGCGGGAATGATTACCCGGTATGAGGCCTTCCTGGATAGCCTGAAAGGGACCAGACTGGGAGAGGAACGGAAGAAAAAAGTCTATATGCCCGGAAAAATGTCCTCCTCCCCCCTGGAAGGCCGGACCCTCTATTTCCCCTACCTGAGTGATGCATCCTATACCATAGCAGCCGTATGCCGCAGTTTCGGGATCAAGGCAGAATCACTTCCCATGCAAAACCAGGAAGATCTGGATCTGGCCCGCAAACACACTTCCGCAAGGGAATGCTTCCCCATGATCTGCACTACCGGAAGTTTCTTAAAGAAGCTGGGAGAACCGGACACCGATCCTGCCAGAGTCAGCTTTTTCATGCCCGATCATAACGGTCCCTGCCGTTTTGGCCAGTATAACCGCTTCCAGCGGGTCCTGTTCGACCGCCTGGGATATGACCAAACCGAAATTATCGCTCCCAGCAACGATGATTCTTACGAATCCATCTCCGGGGGTCATGGTTCCGAATTCCGGCTGAATTGCTGGAAAGGTTTTGTAGCCTTCGATATCATCCGGAAACTAAAACAGGAGCGCAAACCCTATGAACTGGTTCCCGGCAATACGGAGCAGGTCTACCAGCAGGCGCTGGCGGTCCTGTGTAACTGCCTGGAGAATCATGCCAAAGATCTGACCGATACCCTGGCCAGCATCGCCTATTCTTTCACTCAGATCCCCCTTTCCAACGGGAAACGCAAACCGGTGATTGCTGTTGTGGGGGAGATCTTTATGCGCGACAACGATTTCTGCAGTGCCCACCTGGTGAGAAGACTGGAAAAATTTGGTGCCGAAACCTGGATCGCTCCCTTTGCAGAATGGCTCTCCTATTCCACCATTCGCTACACCCGTGACAGCAAGTGGAAGGGCGATTTTAAAGGAGTCATCAAATCCAAACTCCAGGAGTACTTCCAGGAGCGGATTGCCGGAAAAATTGCCAGACCCTTCCACGGACTTTTCGACGAAGATAAGGAGGTAGCGGTAAAAGATATGCTGAATGCCTGTGGCCCCTATGTGCACCGTCATTACGACGGCGACCCGGCCCTGAACCTGGGCACCTCGGCTCTCCTGGCGGATAAAGGGATCTCGGGAATTGCCAACATATTGCCCTTCACCTGCATGCCCGGCACCCTGGTAGCCTCCGTTTCGGACCAGCTTCGCAAGGACAAGGGAAACATTCCTTACGTGAACATCGCCTACGACGGACAGGAGGATTCCTCCATCGAACTGCGGCTCCAGGCCTTTATGCATCAGGCCTCCCAGTTCGCGGAAGAAAAGGGACTGACCTTGCCCGAAACAAAGCAGTGGGTCCTGAATGGCACGCACAAATAATAGCTCTTTTGCCCTGGATCAATGGAATTTTGAACTTCATGAAGCCTTAATTGTTGTTCAGATAAATTAGATTAAATTGCATCTGCTGATTTAATAAAACTAACTCCTATGAAACGCCTTTTCCTTTTCCTGTCCCTGACAGCCATGATCTTCTCTTTCCAGGAGATACACTCCCAGAGTTTGCGGTCGCTGGTCAGGGATAAAATTCTGAATGATAACCTGGAAGCCCAGGCCAAAAGAGACAGCCTTAAGGCAGTAGAAGAGGGACGGGAACCCGATAAATCGCCCAATACCACCATGAACCAGGTTTACCTCGATGCCCTGGGTCTGTCCGATAATGTTGAATATGAAACCACCTACTCCTTCGATGCCTATATACAAATGGAAATCACCAACTATAATAAAAACGGCAAACTGGATGAAACGATGTTGTATGATAACTACCTGCATAAGAAGGAAGCCGATTATGCCATGGTGTTCAGGGATAACAACGATCAGTCGACCATCATTTTTGATACAAAAAACAGGGCCATGCTGATCCTGAGTGACAGCGACGGGGAAAAGACGGGCTTTGCCACCACCATCGATCCGGAGGCCGTAGCCGAACGGGTCGAAGAATATGCCGAGGAGGAAGAGGTGGATCTGGATGCCTACAGGCCTGTGAAAACAGGCAAAACAAAGAATATCCTGGGATACAGCTGCGACGAATACCTGGTTGAGGACGAGGAGACCACCGACCATATGTGGGTATCGGAGAAGCTGGGGAAAGAGATGCGCAAGGAGTGGATGAACAACCAGCAGACCTTTGGAACCATGTTTATCCACGCCTATTACCTCAATGGCATGGTGCTGGAGTATGACGCGACGGAAAAGGATGGTGAAAGGAGCGTGATGCAGGTTACCAAAATCGACATGAACCACTCCCATTCCGTAAACACACGCGGTTACACCATCATGTCCATGAGGCAAAAATCTGACGAGGAGTAATGGATTTCCCGTCCTTGCTGACCGAGATCCCGTCGGGAGTGGGGAAGGATCTGCTGATTGCTGAGGTAGTTAAATCCGAATCCCATTTCAGCCAACTGTATGATCTGGCTCTTCATGAAAAAGATCCCCTGGCCTGGAGGGCGGGCTGGATTCTGGACGGCAGCGATGAAAAGAGGCCGGAGCTGGCCCGCAAACATATTCCTGCCATCGTTGAGGCGCTCCCCACCCTGGAATCTTTGGGAACGCTCCGTTCACTGCTCAGATTGCTGAGCCGGCACGACATCCCGGAAGAAAAACAGGGCCTGCTCATCGATCTCTGCTTCGGCTACCTGCATTCCGAAAAATACCCGGTGGCCGTAAAGGCCCATGCCATGCAGATCATTTATAATCATGTACGGATCTATCCCGAACTGAAGGTTGAATTTCTTAGCATCCTGGAGGATGAGGCCAAAAACAACAGTGCCGGATTTAAAGCCAGGGCCAGCATCCTTATGAAACAGATGGAAAAGTTGTAAATTCACCACCCAAATACCATTCACCGCATAAACATCAGTTTGTTGGAGATTCATTTCATCCTATATAAACCGGCTGTTCCCGGGAACATCGGATCTGCTGCCAGGGCCATCAAAACCATGGGTTTCAGCCACCTCCGTCTGATCGAGCCCTGCAAGCACCTGAATGATGAAGCGCTGATGCTGGCCCATGGATCACACGACATTCTCCAGTCTGCTCAGGTTTATGATGATTACGAAGCGGCCGTGGAAGACCTCGACCTGGTGATCTGCACCACCGCCAAAGGGCGAACGGCCAAACATGAGTACCATTCCAGCAGGGAGATATTGTCCTTTCTGGAAAACAAGGCGGAATTTTTAAAAAAGGTGGGTATCCTTTTCGGAACAGAAGAGAGCGGGCTTCCCAATTCCCTGATCCTGAAATCGGATATGGCCATGAGTATTCCCATGGCAGGTCCCTACCCTTCCCTAAATCTGGCCCAGTCGGTCATGATCGCCGCCTACGAATTATCTCCCCTGAATCCCCTGGATAAACCGGGAGCCCCTCTTTTCAAATCGGGCGAAGGGTGGGCCACCCTGAAAAAACAAACTGAGCAGCTGCTCAGCAGCTCCGGAATCCCGGCAGGCAGTCCGCTCTACCACCGCATTATGGAACGAATGGCCACCGTGGGGGCCAGGGATATTCCCCTGTTTCTTTCGGTCCTTTCACGCATCCAAAACAACTCAACATGGGACCCCGGCACATCCTGATCGTATACCCCGGTAAAATTCCCACTCCCAAATACGGAGGCACCAGCAGGGACATCTGGTACCTGGGAAAGGAGCTGATAAACATGGGACACCGGATCACTTTCCTGGTGGCCCGGGGATCGGTTTGTGACTTTGCCAGGGTGGTTTATTTCAATCCCGACGAACCCCTGGCCAGTCAGATTCCCGAAGATGTGGACCTGGTCCATTCGCATATCCCTTTGTGGGAACCTCTTCCGAAGCCCTATATGATCACCCTTCATGGCAACTCCACCGATAAACGGGAATTTGATATCAACACCACCTTTATCTCCCGCGATCATGCCGCCCGCTTCGGAAGTGAGGTTTTTGTCTACAATGGTCTGGGATTAGAGGAGTATGGGAAACCGGAACTCGACAAGCCCCGCAGCTATCTGCACTTTCTCGGTAAAGCCGCCTGGCGGGTCAAAAACCTCAAGGCCTGTATGAGCATAGCCAGGAAATCGGGCCACACCCTGAGGGTCCTGGGGGGGTACCGGGTCAACCTGAAGATGGGCCTGCGAATCACGCTTGATCCCCGTATCCGCTTTGAAGGCATGGTGGGCGGAGAGAAGAAGAATCGCCTGATAAACGGCTCCAAGGCCCTGCTCTTCCCCGTAAGGTGGAACGAACCCATGGGACTGGCCGTGGTGGAGAGCCTCTATTTTGGCTGCCCGGTCTTTGGGACCCCCTATGGGGCCCTTCCCGAACTGGTGACCCCTGAATTCGGATTCCTCAGTTCTAAGGAATCCGAGCTGGTGAAAGCCCTCAGGCATGTGGATGCCTACGACCGAAAGTGCTGCCACGAGTATGTCTGCGACAATTTTGCTTCGATCCACATGGCCCGTAATTTTCTGCCCCTCTATGAGAAAGTACTCAACGGGGAAGCACTCAATCTCGTCCCTCCCCGGCTGCTTGACCCGGATCCGCCCCGGTTTCTTCCCTGGTATAGCTAGCCTGATCCAAACAGAGCCTGCAGCCCGCCCGGAAGCTACCAGTCGACCCGGTTAAAGTCGGGACCGTACTTTTCCACCAGATAGGTATTATGCGACTGATCGGAAGTGGCCCCGATATCCAGGGAAGGAGCGTAGGTGCCTTTCGAATCCCGGTAAGCATTCATCAGAGCTACCAGCTCTTTCACCTTCTCCGGCTGTTCGTGATACAGGTTCCTCTTTTCTCCCGGATCACTCTTCAGATTAAAGAGCAACGTATCATGGGGTGCCACTGCCTTTTTCCAGTTGCCCCCTGAAAATCCTTCATAGGGCAGTTTCAGCTTCCAGTCGCCGTTCCGGTAGCCCTGCAGCTCGGCCCCGTCGTAGTACAGGAACTCCCTGCCCACCCGTTTGCCCGATCCATCCAGCACTTTCAGAAGACTCTCGCCGTCATAGTCCCGGTCCGAAGGCAAGTCCGTAGCCGCAATCCCGGCAAAGGTGGGGAACCAGTCCATCATCAGGGCCATATCTTCGTACACAGATCCCGCCTCAATCACCTCCGGCCACATGGCCAGCGTAGGCACCCGCTGTCCCCCTTCAAAGGTATATTGCTTGCCTTCCCTCAGATTACCAGCGCTGCCCCCATGCTCCCGCATGGCCAGCCAGGGACCATTGTCGCTGGAAAAGACCACCAGGGTGTTCCGGAGTACTCCCTGCTCCTCCAGCTTTTTCAGCACCTCCCCCACACTCCAGTCGATCTCCTCGATCACATCGGTATAGAGGCCATGGCCCGAGCGGCCGTCAAACTCCGGCGAAGCATAGATGGGCACATGCGGCATGGAATGGGCCAGGTAGAGATAAAAGGGAGCCTCGGCATGGCGCTCAATAAAATCGCAGGCCTTCTCCGTATAGGTCCTGGTGGTGAAGTGCTGATCGGGACGGTATTCAGCCACCTCGTTCCCTTCCATATAGACCGCGCTGTGCATATCATTGCTGTAGGGGATCCCGAAATATTCGTCGAATCCCCTCTGCAGGGGAAGGAACTTTTCCCGGTGGCCCAGGTGCCATTTCCCCACGATGCCTGTCGCATAGCCTTTCGATTTCAACAAATCGGCCGTGGTGATCTCCTCCAGCGGCATCCCCGTAAAGGAGCGAGGAAAAAATACCGAGTTGATCCCCATCCGCTGAGGGATCCTTCCGGTCAGAAGAGCCGCCCGGGAGGGCGAGCAAACGGGAGAGGCAGAATAGAACTCGGTAAACTTCATCCCCTCTTCGGCCATACGGTCGATATGGGGGGTCCGGATCACTTCATTTCCGAAACAGCCCAGGTCGCCGTAACCTAGGTCATCGCAATAGATCACCACTATATTGGGAAGTGATCCGGAAAGGGTTTCGGGCTCAGGAAGGGTACAGGCACTGAAAAAAGTCAGGAAGGTCAATAAGAAAAAAGTAAAATGTTTCATGGGTCTTCGTTTATAAAGTTTTTTCAGAAAAAGTACTGCCATCCATTTAGTTTCCGGTGAAACCAAGCTGGTCGAGCAAAAGCGTCCCCTTCTCCTCTGCATCAAATACAAAACAAATGGAACGGATGCTTTGGGGAGGAAGCACTTCCCCTTCCGCGCTTTTAAACTGCTCAAGCGGTATGGAGATATACTGAAGAATTACTTCCGATTCGGGATCTTTCCAGAAAAGCCTGGATTTAAATACTTCCGGCTTCAGGGCGGGCTGGAGCTTATGGTAATCCCCGAGCCTCACCGAATATTCAATGCCCGATGTATCGGTAAGCAGCAGCGAAAAATCAATGGGTTCCGGATCCGCTTCTTCGGAATCCTGGCCGGAATCTGTTTCTTCTGCATCCTGACCGGAATCCGGACCTTCAGAATCCTGGTCTTCCATATCCGCTTCTTCCATATCCTGATTTTCGGAATCCACTCCGGAGTCCTCCATTCGCTTTCCCGGATCCATCTGCGCATCGGCCGCCAGAAAGGTGAGTGCCAGGCTTCCTTCCAGTCCGGATGTAAACGAACTGTCAAGCAGGATCCGGTAATTCCCGGGAATCGAATCCTCCTCATTGTTCCAACCCAGAAAAACCGCATTGTTCCGATAATCTCCCCACTTTTTTGGGATTCTCCCCTCCTTCCAGAGTGCCAGTCCGGATGCCAGGATGGAATCCACCCCGCTGGTCCCGGTGCTCAGATCCAGGTCCTCTTCAAACTCACAAAGGATCCTGGCCGATGATTCATGAAACTGGTTCAGATGGACCAGATCGGGCAGCCAGGCACGTCCCGCCCGGTAATCCCTGAACAGGGGCAGGTAGCCGCTACCGGGATGCAAGCTCTCCAGAACAAAAGCGGTGAGATACACCAGGGCCACCTGTTCCTGCTGTTTTGCCGGAATAATGGCTTTCCTGTTCAGCAGGAGTTTGTTGGGATAGCCATTATCAAACAATCCCCAGCTCTGGTTAAACTGCCCGTGATTGGCCCCGTGCAAATAAAGCCCGGAAGCGAAGTGGTATGCCGAATCATTAAACTGCACCCTTCGCATCTGCCTCAGTCCGTCGAAACTTCTCATATCCCCGTCCATGGAACCATGAATGGTAAAATAGTTCAAATTCTCAACCGGGGTAGGTATTCCGGCCGGGGAATACTGTCCGTCAACCGGGGCAATGGCAGCAATTCCACGGATACCAAAATGGAAATCAAACAACTCTTTTGCATTGTCCGGATAGAAGGGCAGGCCATTGAAACAGGCAGCCACGCTCGCCGCCTCCCCTCCCCTGGAGTGGCCGATCAGCACCACCCGGTCCAGATCCACCTGTCCGTAAAAAAGCGCCGTGTCGCACGCATTCCATTCCCTCCACTGTTCGAGGTGTTTTAACAGGAGCCATCCCCGGCAGTCGTTCTCTGTTTTCAGACCCTTGCTGAAATCGGACCAGGCTCCGTTCAGGAAATTTTCATCCACCGAGACTGCAATGATTCCATGGCTGGCAAAATGCCTGCCCAGGTATGCATATCCGGGATCCGAAAAATCGCGGTCCAGGTGATTTCCGTGAACCATCAGCACCAGGGGGAAGGGCCCCTCGCCTTCCGGGTACCAGACCCTTCCGTTCAGTGCCAGCGAATCGGGCCCCATTTTCCAGTAAAGCGTTCTCAGTTTACCCGAAAGTTTTTCCCAGCCATCCAGAAAATGGTGCCCATCCACCGGCCGAGTTTTCAGGCGGGCCAGGGACCCGTATTCTTTGCGGGGCTTATCCTTTCCCCAACCATAAAAAAGAGAATCGATTGCAAAGGGTCCCGCCTGCGAAGGATCATCTCCCCGGATCACTTCCGGAAGATGGCTGGCCTCCATGGCCCATGCTTTTACCTCCCCGCTTGCCTTCCCGGGATAGAGCAGGAAGCTCCATCCAAAAATAAAAAGAGCCGCTCCCACAGACAGAAATACCAGGGTCAGCACCTTTCTCACTTTGCTTAAAGCCGTCCAGCGGCCTCCGGAAAGATTGTAAAAGCCTGCTCCAAGAAAAGAACCCGAAAGAATCAGGAACAGTGCCAGTACCAGTTTTGTCTTTTCAGGGAAGCCGAAAAGAAAAAACACAAAAAAGAAGGCCCCGAAGAAGATCCAACTCTGTTTTTCAGGAAGGAGTTTTACCAGATTGATCCCCAGGCGCACACCCAGCCCGGAAAGCAAAGCCAGTCCGGGATAAAACAGAAGCGCAGCCAGGAATATCCCCACATGCAGCTCTCCGATAAAATCAACGGCCATTCCTGCCATAAACAGACCTATAATACTCAGAATGGCGAACGCGGCCCACTTCCAGTGCCCCGGAGCCAGGACACTGACTTCCAGTATCCATTTGCGGACTTTTGCCAGCTGAAAGCGGATGCGCCCAAGCAGATTGTTCAGGGAGGTGCGAAATTTCATCATGGGTTTTAATTTCAAGTTACTAATTTTAGTGCAGATGGAAAGCGCTGATCAGAAATACCTCCGCTCCCTGATTTCCGAAGGGGAGCACCAGCAACTCGATTTCAAGTTCGAAATCAACGATGCCCGGAAAATCGCCCGGACCCTCTCTGCTTTTTCAAACACGGACGGGGGAAGCTTACTGATCGGTGTCAAGGATAACGGCCGGATCCGCGGGATACAATCCGATGAAGAGTATTACATGGCAGAGTCGGCCGCCACCCTGTACTGCAGGCCGGAAGTGCTTTTCGAATCCCGGAATTACCTGATAGAGGGAAAAAATGTCCTGAAAATCTACATCCCCCCGGTAAGCCGCAAACCCGTCTATGCCCGAGACCATAATAACCGGTGGATGGCCTATATCCGGGTTAAGGATGAAAACATCCTGGCAGATGTGGTCAGGCTGGAAGTCTGGAAGGAGGAGCATAAAAAGCGGGGCAAACTCCTGGAATTCACTCAGAAAGAAGAGTTTCTACTGAAATACCTGGAAAACATCCCGGGATCCGGCCTGGGAAAGATTCAGAAAGATACCGGCTTTCCGAGAAAAGAGCTGGTTTCCCTGCTGACCAAACTGGTTCTTTTTGATGTGGTTGAAATGCAGTTGCGGGAAGGAACGAACCGCTTCCTTCTGAAGGAAAGACCGGGCGAATCCCTTTAGCCGGATTACATATATTCCATCAGAGAATCAAAAATAGCCTTGCCGTCACAACTCCCGCCCAGGGAAAAAACGGCCCGTTCGGGTTGGGGGATCAGGCCAAATACATTCTTTCTTTCATTACAAACACCGGCAATGTTATCGACCGAACCCGTCACATTGATTTCCTCCGAAATACGGGCAGTCTCATCACAATACCGGAACAGGATCTGCTCCCGGTGGCGCATTTGCACCAGGGTATCCTCCTTGGCGGCATACCTCCCATACCCGGTAGCAATGGGGATGCGGTAAGCCTGGTCGCCGGAGAGCTTACGGGTCAGTACCGTATTATCATTGTCGGGTTTGATGTAAGTATTGCGGCAGATATAACGCTGGGATCTGTTCATCCTTAAGGTCCCCGGTACCAGGCCAGTCTCACAAAGCACCCGGAAACCATTCCCGATCCCCACCAGGATTCTGCCCCGTTCTGCAAATTCGAGCATGGATTCAATGACCGGCGACTCTTCGATACACCTGGAAGAGCTGGAAGAGCCTTTGCATGGGAATCCGCCCGGAATAAAGAGAATATCTATCCCGCTGAGATCTCTCTCCTTGTTCCATATTGGCCTTACCTTTTGGCCATATACTCCTTCCAGAACCCTTTTAAGTTCTTTATCCCCATGGGCTCCCGGGAATATAAGAATACCGATGGTCATTGCACCTCGTTGCACCTGTCAAAGTTAAACACAAAAGGATTTTATCCAAATTTGAAGGTAATTATTAAATCCTTAGATTTACCCTATGGAGGTCGATGGGAAGGATATACAGAACTTTCAGCTTGCTGTTCGGGACCATTCTGATTTCGACCTCTCGGATTACTCCCACACTTCCCTCCGGCGAAGGCTCAACCGGATCCTTCTGGAACTGGAACTGAATATGGACCAGGTGATCGGACGGATGAAAAGTGAGGGAGACTTCCTGGACCAGATTATCCGCAAAATCACGGTTCATACTACCGAGTTGTTCAGGGATCCGGATATCTGGAAGGAGATTAAAAACGTCCTGCTCCCCTCCTACAGCAAGCAGGAGACGATCCGCATCTGGCATCCGGGCTGTTCGACCGGTCAGGAGGTATATTCCATGATGATGGTGCTGGATCACCTGGGTTTACTCGAAAAAACGGAAATTTATGGTAGCGACCTGCATGAGGAGATTCTCAGGACCGCACGGCTGGGCAGGTACAAATACCGTTTTAATCAGGCTTACCTGGAGAACTTCGACCGGGTCATGCTCAATGGGGAAGGAGCTTATTCCCTGAATCAGAGAAAAAAGTGGGAAAAATATTTCCATATCGATGAAGCCCGCGACATGATTCAAATGAGTGATCTGCTCCTGCAAAAAGTGGTTTATAAGAAACTGGACCTGGTGAAAGATCCTAATCTCTTTTTGGTTAAATTCGACCTGATAGTATGCAGAAACGTTATTATTTATTTTAACAATGAGCTGCAGAACAGGGTGTTTGATCTGTTTCACACAAACCTGCGTGAGCGGGGGACCCTGATCCTCGGGGTGCATGAAACGATCCTGGGAGCCAGTTCCAAAAAGTTTAGCAGAACGGACCCCTTCTATATTAAGGCAACGGTATGATCTTCCAAAATCTGTCCGTACGATCAAAACTGATATTAACCACCCTGTTCCTGGTGCTGGTGATGATAATCCTGGCACTTATCTACATGGATGCTTCCCGACGCCTGGAAACCCAGGCAGAACTGCTAAATAAACACTCCGGACCGGACAGCAGTTCTTTGTCCCTCCAAAACAGTTCCTACGCTATGGATGAAGAGCTGCCGGACCCGGGAAAGCGGTCTCCATGGCGGAGAAACTGGCAACTGGGACTTGCCATGGCTCTGGGTATCTTTCTTCTGGCCAGCTTCCTGGTTGTATTCGCCATGTACCTGGGTAAGAGCTTTACCGCCCTGTCCCGGTACACCCGGAAACTAAGCAAAGGGACCATTCCCCCGCACCAGGAACCGGGAAGACAAAAAGCGGAACTGGATCTCAGAGGGGGTCGCACAGCTGGGAGAGGTGCTCCGGTCGGAACGTGAGAATCCGACAGAACTCGCCTTTTTGATCATTCAAAAGCTGGTCACCTACATGAATATGGAAATGGGTTCGCTCTTTATCACCGACGATTCCGATCCGGAACATCTTTCTCTCGAACTGGTCGCTTCCTATGCCTACGACAGGCGTAAGTTTAAATCCCTGAAACTGGAGTGGGGAGAAGGCCTGCCCGGCTCCCGTGCCCGTGAAAAAGAACGCATCTTTATCACCGATGTGCCAGCCGGCTATTTTGAGGTAAGCTCGGGACTGGGAAGCTCAAGGCCTAACTGCATCCTCCTGGTTCCGCTTAAAATTGCCGACCGTGTGACAGGAGTCATTGAACTGGCAACGCTCCGGCTGCTCCGCCCCTTCGAAATAGATTTCGTGGAATCACTCTCCGACCGTATCGCCTCCTCCCTGACGGCCGTGCGAAACAGCGAGTGCAGCGCTCAGTTGCTAAAACAATCCCAGGCACAGGCTGAAGCCCTGAAGAAACAAGAGGCCGCCACCCGGGAGAATATGAATCTGCTGGAACAGGCCCAGAAGGAGTCCAGCAGAAAAGAGTCGGAGATAAACAGCATTCTCCGTGCCATCGACCAATCGACCCTGGTGGCAGAGTTTGGTCTGAACGGCCGCTTTACCCGCATCAACGAACAGTTCCTGATGCTGCTGGAATCGCACGATGACCAGGTGCTGGGAAAATTGTACAGTGATTTTGCCGTGGTCGACCGCTCTTCCGATGAATATAAGGCATTCTGGAATTCCCTGAAGGAGGGAAAGAGCATCTCCAATACCGAGATGTACCGGCTCTACTCGGGCGAAGAGATCTGGCTGCAACAAACCTTTACACCGATCATAAACAGCGAAGGAAGGGTACATAAGATCCTGAACATGGCGGTGAATATCACTGGTGAGCGAACCCTGCAGCAGCAGCTTAAAACACGGGAACTGGAGATTACCCGTAAAGGACTGGATATGCAGACGCTCAAGCAGGCTGTAAACACTTCCCTGATCAAAGGGGAACTGGATGCCGAGGGGATCATTCTGGAGGTAAATGATAAATACTGCGAAGTCACCGGGTATGGAAGAAAAGAGTTGCTGGGACGTAACTACCGCCTTTTCCTGAAAGACTCTGAAAGGGAACAGTTTGAAAAGATCTGGCAGGAAGTCAGAAAAGAAAAGGTGTATGAAGGAGTGATTCGCCGTTCGAGGCCGGGCGGCGGGGAAGTCTGGATTATCTCCACCTTCTCTCCTGTAATAGATGAAAGTGGTGTTATATACAAGATCTATTTCATGGGACTGGATATCACCGAGAAGAAATTAAAATACCAGTTACTGGATGATGCCAACCAGGAGATTGAACGCCTCAAGGCCCGCTTGCTGGATTATGAGTCCTAAGATACAGAGATGCAAAACAGCAGAATAAAATACCTGCTTACCTGGCTGTCACTGGCCGTGTTGCTTAGCAGCGGCACCCTGCTTATGGTCACTGCCTGGAACAGTCAGGTCCTGGGTCCGGTATCGCCGGGCTGGCTAATAATGCTGTTGGTCTTTCTCTCTGCTTCGGGAATATACCTCTTTATGCTTGCCGTGAAGAAGGCTCACCGGCAATGGATCAACGAAAAGCGCGAGCAGGAGAGTTTGAAGCAAGGGGAGAATCAAAAAACAAGAGTCAGACCGGGCTCTTCCAGGGAAACGAAAGCACTGGATTTTGCCTCTGCCGCCAGGAAAATAGTACGGCGTTTACCCGAAAAAATCGCCCGGGAACAACTGGGGTCCTTCCTGCTTAAAAACCTGGCCCGCGAACTGGAAATCATGTCGGGAGTCTTTTACCAGGAGGAGAAGGGGGAATTCACAGCCCTGGCCACTTATGCCATGACAGCCTCCACCGAGCCCTATTCATTTAAAAGCGGCGAAGGATTAAGCGGACAGGTGGCTAAAAACCAGCAATTAATGGTTATGACCCGTCTGCCGGAGGGACACCTGGAAGTTTATTCCGGACTGGGAAAAGCAGCTCCATCCTACCTGGCCATTGTTCCCCTGGTTCACAAAGGCAGAACCATGGCCGTTCTGGAATGTTCGGGATACCGGTATGATCCAGGCGATATCGAAAACATGTTCAAGATCCTGAGCAGGGAACTTGTAGAAAAACTTTCCCCCAATCTCTCCTGAAGATATGTCAAAAAGGGATCCGTATATCATAAAGCGCATCAACCTCCGGAGAGTTTTGGTGGTAACGGCCATCAGTATCCTGGTGGTCCTGCTGATCCTCTTTTCCTTTATCATGGAGAGCGGCCTGCCCATTAGCTTTCAAAGCCTTGCCAGGATCCACTCGGAGCATCCGTCGCTTTTCCTTGTCGACCTCTTGCCACTGTTTGTCTCAGCCTTTCTACATCCCATGCACTTCCTTATGAACAAGGCCATACGGGAGTATGAAGAACGGGTACTTGCCTCGCAGCTGTTGTTGAAGCGAAACACCGAATTTGCCAAATTATTATCCGACGGGGAAAATCCGGAGCCCTACGAAGAGATGATGGAAACTGAACTGGGAAGATCGCTCCGGATGATTCATCTCAATATCAAGGCCGACCGGCGGCAGGAGCGTGAACAGAGCTATATTAACGAAGGGAAAAATCTGGTATCCAGGGTTCTCCGTGAACAGCAGGACCTGGGAGAGCTCTCTTTCCGGATCCTGAAGGTGCTGAACACATACATCCAGTCCATCCAGGGTGCCTTTTATCTTTTTGATGAAGATTCCCGGCGTCTGATCAACACCGCCACCTATGCCTACAACAGGAATAAGTACCTGGATCAGGAGTTTAAGATCGGGGAGGGACTGGTGGGACAGTGTGCCTTTGAAATGGACTACATCTACCGCACCGAGATCCCCGAAGATTACATCACCATCACCTCGGGAATCCTGGGCGACCATAAACCCGAAAGTATCCTGCTGGTCCCCCTGATCTCCGACGAAGTCCTGCAGGGAGTTCTGGAATTTGCATTTCTGAAGGAGCGCATTCCCAAACTGACCATCCAGTTCCTGCTTGAACTGGGGGAAATCATAGCCCGGACCATCCTGAACCTGAAGATGAGCATGCATACCCGGAAGTGGCTCGAAGAGTCGCGGTCCATGACCGAAGAGCTGAAGAAAAATGAGGCTCAGTTACAGGAAAATGTCAGGGAGATGTCCATCGCTCAGCTTAAGCTGGAGCAGGCCAATATTCAGCTGGAAGGTAAGATTACGGAAGCCCGGCTCACCTATATCAGTCCATCCGTAGTCAACATATTGGGCTATTCGATGGAGGAGATGATGGCTGGCAAGGACCTGGAGCGTATCGGGAAAAAAGATTCCAAACGCCTGCAGCAGGTATTCGACCTCCTGAAAGAGAATCCGGAAGCCATTGAACCCCTGGAATACTGGTTTATTAAGAAGAACGGCGAACGGGTATTTCTCCGCAGCTCCTGCAGAAACATGATCGACGATACAGCTATCCGGGGATTTCTGTTAAATACAACGGATATCACCGAATCGGTACACAGGGAACGGGAACAGCGGCTCAAAAGCCGGATGCAGGCTTTGTCGGAAAACTCCCTGGATCTGATCCTGCGGATAAGCACTTCGGGAAACATTTATTATGCCAATCCCATCGTCGAGGACTACACCCAAATTGCCCCCTCCTCCATGGTCAACCGCAACATAAGCGAAGTCCCCTTTTCACAGGTCTTCGTCGGCCTGCTCGATCAGATCCTCTCCTCCATGGAGCAATCGCCGGTAAAAAAGAACCTCCAGCTAAACCTGCCCATGGATCTTGGAGAACACCGCAGCGAAAGGATCCTGAATGTGGATGCCATCCCCGAGTTCCTGGAAAACGAGCTGGAGACCATCCTGATCGTGGGCCATGATATCACCGAAGCCAAACTGATCGAGAAGGAGATTAAAATTCAGAACCGGAAAGTGCAGGATAGCATCAACTATGCCGAACGGATCCAGTCGTCCATACTCCCGGAAAGCGCCCGCATAAAAAAAGCCTTTCCCCGGAGTTTTGTCTTCTACAAAGCAAAAGATGTGATTTCGGGCGATTTCCCCTGGTTTTTCGAGACCGAAGATTCCTGGTATATGGCAGCGGTGGACTGCACCGGGCATGGAGTGCCCGGAGCCCTTCTCTCCCTGGTGGGGCTCTTCCTGATGAATAACATATGCGGACTGAATCCGGGAATCTCAGCTGGTGAATTGTGCGAATCGCTGCACCAGGAGGTAAGAAAAACTCTGAAACAGGACCGGGATAAACCCGAAACCCGCGATGGAATGGATATGGCGCTTTGCCGTTTTTTGAAGAAAAGACCGGTGATGGAGTTTGCCGGGGCACACCGGCCCCTCTACCTGCTTTCGGAAGGAGAGGTCAGTGTTTATAAGGGGGAGCGAAAGGCCATCGGGGGACTGAAACACCCCAGGAAACCGGAAAGCCTCTTTACCCATGTGGAAGTGGAATACCGGCCGGGTGATAAATTCTTTTTTTTCACCAACGGACTAAGCGACCAGATGGGAGGGCCGGAAGGACTCAAGTAAGGTTCTGCACGTGTCCGGCAGATATTGCTTGAGAATGCAGGCTATACCATGCCCCAGTTCTATGATCATTTCAAAAAAGATTTTACGGAGTGGATGGGCAAAGAACGGCAGCTGGATGACCTGCTGCTGATTGGTATCGAAGTCTGATTTTTCCTATATTTAAGGCCTTATGACATATACCGGCGAATCCAAAGGATTTATCAACTACATCTATGACAGGTACTCCAACCTGAGCATCAAAGATATTACCCTGGTTTTTGAAGGACAGATCACCCACCAGGTGATGAAGGCGCTGACCGGCCTGGTCGAGGAGCAGCTCGACGAGGTGGAAGACGACAAAGTGCTTCGAAGGGTCTACCATGTGATGGTGGAATCTCTCCAGAATATCAACCGGCATGCCGAAGTCTATGAATACCGGGGCCATCCCTATCCGGCGATGGGACTGGTGCTGGTGGCAAAGAACGCAGTGCGCTTCCAGGTAACTACAGGGAATATTGTGGAGAGCGGACATGCCGAGGAGATCGCCCTGTTCCTGGCAAAACTGAATAACATGAACCAGGACGACCTGGATGATCTCTATAAGAAGCAACTGCGCGAAGGGATTCTCTCCCCCAAGGGAGGAGCCGGCCTGGGCTTTATCGATATACGGAGGAAAACCGGAAACCACCTGGACTATAGTTTTGTAAAGATCGACCAGGAGACTTCCTTCTTTATTTTCACTTCAACCATATCCAGATAGCAAATGGAGACATTAATCATTGAACACACCGACGACAGTCCCCGGGTCATACTCGACCAGGAGAACCAACAATTCGAGATAGCCGGAAAATCCCTGCCCGAAGACGTGGTGGATTTTTACCAGCCGGTGCTCGACTGGCTCTCCGCTTACCGGGAGGCACCACTTCCCAAAACCCTGTTTAACCTGAAGCTGATCTATTTTAATACGGCCTCGTCAAAAATGATCATGGACATCCTCCTGATATTTGAAGAGATGGTGGAAGAAGGGCATGAAGTGCTGATCCGATGGCACTCCCTGCGCTCGGATGAGGATATGCAGGAAGCCGGAAAAGAGTACGACGAGATGATTGAAGCCCCCTTTGAGCACGTCATTTATGATAAACCATGAGTGAAGCGATCCTGAAGGCCCTGATGCAGCTTTTTGCCCTGATCACCAAACAGGACAGGGGCATCAGTCGGCAGGAGATCGATTATGTAAACCGCTTCCTGGTACAGCAGATCGGGATCGATTCGGCCCCCGAATACCTCCGGCTGTATAAGGACACCGCCACAGAGGGACTCTCCCCAAAGAACCCGCCTGGTTCAGAACCTGATCCCTCTATCGAACCAGATTCCTTCACAGAACCAGATCCCGGCACAGTCCCAGATCCCCCCATCGAACCAGATCCCCCCACAGAAAAAAAACTGACCTCTGTTCTGGACTCGGTCCGCGTGCTGAAGCTCTGCAGGCAGATCAGCAAGACCATCAATCAGCGCCAGAAAGTGGTGGTTTTGGTGCGGATCCTGGAACTGGTCAATACCGAATACAAGCTGACCGGACAGCGCCTCAGCATTGTCCTGACGGTTTCCGACATTTTCCGCATTCAAAAAGAGGAGTACGAGACCATCTTCACCTTTGTAACTTCACAAAACGGGAAGGATCTCAGCCACAGAAACCACCTGGTGAACGACCCGCTCTTTTTCCTGCGGGTACCCTCGGTGGAACTCTATTTTGTGAAATACAAGGGCAGGGCCGAAGCTTTTCTCAACGGCCTGAGCATGCACACCGGGGTGTGCTATAATTTTGCAAGTGGCTCGACCCTGCGCTTACCCGTGGGACAACCGGTCTATTACAGCGACATCGCCTCCCGTTTCCAGTCGGGACCGGACCAGGAAAAGATCACTCTGGAAGCCGACCACCTCTCCTACTTCTTTCCCGGAAAGGTCACCGGGCTGAAGGATATCTCCTTTTCGGCCCGGGAGGGGAACCTGGTGGGAATTATGGGATCCAGCGGAGCCGGTAAGACCACCCTGCTGAACGTTCTCTCCGGGATGTACCCTCCGGCCTCCGGGCAGGTACGCATCAACAACATCGATCTCTGGAACGATAAGGGCCAGCTGAACGGGGTCTCCGGATTTGTTCCCCAGGATGACCTCCTGATTGAGGAACTAAGCGTATTTGAGAACCTCTGGTACAACGCCAAATTCTGCTTTAAACAGCTTTCCAGCGAAGAGATCCGTGAGAAAGTAATCCACACTCTTACAAGCCTGGGACTCTTAGAGAAAAAAGACCTGAGGGTCGGTTCGGTCTTGAACAAGACCATCAGCGGGGTCCAGCGAAAAAGACTCAACATTGCCCTGGAACTGATCCGCGAACCTTCCATCCTCTTCCTGGACGAACCCACCTCGGGGCTTTCCTCGCGCGACTCCGAAAATGTGATGGACCTGCTCCGGGAACTCACCCTGAAGGGGAAACTGGTCTTTGTGGTCATTCACCAGCCCTCGTCGGAGCTATTTAAAATGTTCGACCAGGTGGTCATCCTGGATGACGGGGGACGTCTGGCCTATTACGGGAACCCGGTCGAAGCGGTGATCCATTTCCGGAAAGCCGATAAACAGGTGAATGCCACCGTGGGCGAATGCCCGTATGCGGCAATGTGAATCCCGAACAAATCTTCAATATTATCGAAGCCCGGCAGATTGATGAATATGGCAACTATACGGACCTTCGGAAGGTCTCGCCGGACACCTGGGAAGAGATGTACAAGGAGGCCGGGCCCCGGGAAGCGGCTCCCCCGCCAGACTCCCCGCCCCCGTCGAGCCTCCATGTCCCGGGATGGTCCGGGCAGCTGTTCAATTACATGAAACGGGATGCCCGCTCTAAGATCAACAACCGCCAGCAATTGTTACTGACCCTGCTGGTAAGTCCCCTGCTGGCCTTTATCCTGGCTTATATTGTCCGCTATGTGGTCGATCCGACCAGCGGCGACTACATTTTCAGGGAGAACGAAAACATCCCCATCTACATCTTCATGGCACTGATCGTGGCCCTTTTCCTGGGGCTGATCGTAAGTGCAGAAGAAATCTTCATGGACCGGAAGATCCTGAAAAGGGAGAAGTTCCTTCACCTGAGCCGCTCCGCCTACCTGCTGGCCAAAATCAAGATCCTGGTGCTCATCTCTGCCATCCAGTCGATCACTTTCGTCCTGGTTGCCAACGGCGTCCTGGAGATCAGGGGAATGACCTTTGCCTACTGGCTGGCTCTCTTTTCCACGGCGGTCTGTGCCAACCTGATCGGACTGGTCATCTCTTCGGCCTTCTCTTCGGCGATCGCCATTTATATCGTCATTCCGCTGGTGATGATCCCCATGATGATCCTGAGCGGAGCCCTGTTCTCATTTGACAAGCTGAACCGGAAGATCACCTCCATCGACAAGGTTCCCCTGGTGGCAGAGCTTATGCCCACCAAATGGTCGTACGAGGCCCTGATGGTGCAACAGTTCAAGGACAATACCTTCGAGAAAAATTTTTACGACTACGAGAAGCATATCTCCTACTACAACTTCAAGTCGGCCTACCTCACCCGTTTTTCTGCAGTCAAACGGGAAAAGGAGCGCTACCTGGGCAAGCTCATGGAGGACCGCCGTGATCTCTATTTCCGGTGGCTGAACCTCTATCACAATGAAAGTGTGGCCGACCAGGTGAAAAAGATCTATGAAAAGAACCAGATTATCGAATACGAGGGAGAGCTGTACCAGCAGATCGATCCGGTTTATCTGGACCCCCTCCCCGAAGGGCCCCTGGGGATCCGGTCCCACTTTTTCGCTCCCCGCAAGTATTTTCTGGGCAGCTATTACGATACCTATAATTTTAACATTTCCTTTATCTGGTTCATGACCCTCCTCCTTTACCTGGCCCTTTACTACGACCTCCTGGGGAAACTGATCAGAAGCCCCCTGTTCAAAGGAAAAACAAATTCGTAATCCCTGAAACCCTTTGCAGCGGCAACCGTTTAAAACTTAAACAACACCGCTTTTGCAAATTGCTATTTTTATACGTGGAACCAGGCCCATACAGCCTTTCAAAGAACAGATACTATGCTAAAACACTTATTGCTTCTGCTAACTGCCATTCTTCTCCTGGCTGCCTGTGGCCAGCGCCCGTCGGAGAACCTGGAAGTCAATATGGACGAGGTGGAAACGGGAGAACTCCAGATCTCCTCCGAAACCATGAATGAGATCATCCAGAACATTGCCTCCCCCATCGAGGTGGCAGCCCTGATCAATGCACTGAATGTTCCCTACTCCATTTCTTACCTGGCCGATCCGGAAAGCCTTTCCGCCAACACCACCAGCTTTGAAATGGCCTTCAGCCTGGGGGCCCTCAGCGCCGACCTGGGTTACCTCAACATGTACGAGAAAACTGGAACAGCCGTAAATTTCCTCTCCAGCATCAACCGCCTGGCCGAGGCACTTCAAATCGGGCAGTTTTTTGATTTTGCCACCATCAAACGGCTGGCGACCTCCAGCTCGGACCTGGATTCGCTGATGTTTATCTCGGTGAACAGTTTCAACAACATGGACGATTACCTGCGGGAGACCGACAGAAGCAACCTGTGCGCCCTGATGATTGCAGGAGTCTGGGTGGAAGGCCTCTACCTGGCCACCCAGGTGGCCCAGAAAAACAGCAACGAGGACCTGAAATCGATGATCGGGGAACAAAAACTGATCCTCAACGACCTGCTGCTGATACTGAATAACTACCGGAACGAAGAGACCATCGCCAGATATATCAACGATCTGGAAAAGATCAAAAGTGTCTACGACCAGGTAAAGATCACCTACGAAGTGGGCGAGCCGGAAACCATGGAAAAAGATGGCATGCTGATCGTCGTTCAAAGCGAATCGTCCCATGTCTCCATGAGCGAAGAGACCCTCCGGAAAATCATCGAAGTCACGGAAGAGGTCCGGAACCTGCATATGAACATCAAAGCCTAAGCGCCATGAAGATTCTGAAACCACTGATAGCCGTTATATTTGTCCTCCTGACCCTCTCCATGGTGCAGAGCGACCGCAAGGAACACGTTCAGGCCTGTGCCGAAAAAGCAGGCGAAGGCGCCATCTATCTCAAAGAATTTGTGGTGAGCCTCCCCAAAGCCGAAAAGGACCAGACCCCACCCGTCTACCGCCAGGCCGTCATCCTTCGCGGTAACAACATCTACCGCTTCAACCTCTGCAGCGACAAGGGCCAGACCATCATCCGCATCTACGACAGCTCCAACATGGTGCTCACCTCCTTCGACACCCGCACCGACCGCGACTTCAACCCCATCAACTTCCTCTGCCGCAAAACCGGCAAGTACTCCATCGTAATCAACTTCCGTGATGGGAAGGCTGGTGAGGCCGTTGGGATTATGTCTCATGTGATGAAGTAAAAGCCACATCGAATCTTATATCACCTCAATATGATCAAATGTCAGGTTACAAGTAACTTAAGGCATCTTACAACTAACTTACGCCATCTTACAAGACACTTTTGTCAGTTGACAGAACACCCCTCAAACAAATTGAGATTCTGAAGAATAATAATTAGCGGATTGTAATCTTCGATGCGTCCCCCCACTCAACACTTGATCCCAATATCAATTTTCCCTTCCCGCTGCCATTTTTGGAGCAGTAAAACACTTATGGGATTAAGGAATACTTTTGTTCCAAATGACATTTTATTCCTTGATATCTCGCTTTTGTACTGATCAAGCATCCAATGCAGTTTATCGTAATCAACATAGTGAATTTTGTTGTTTTCTCTTCCTTCTTCAATAAGAAGGCGAAATATGCTCTCATCTTTAACAACTCTATATAATACATAGGGAATAGTGGCACTAGTTTTATCTCTTCGGAGTCTTAACTCATCGAGGAGAATCCCATTCATTGCTTCGCGAAATAGATGTCTTCCTATCCCATCTTCATAATTATATTTGGATGGCAGCGAGAAAAAAAATTCAATCAATCTAACATCAAGAAAGGGATATCTATATTCAATGCCATGAGTCTTAGATAACAAATAAGAAGTTTCCAACCTATAAGAAATATTAGGATGCATTAACCTTTTGTACTGTCGTCTCTTAACATCAGGATCATTGGGTTGGAAGATACGATTGAAAAATCTTCTCTTCATTTTATATTTCTTACGCATTACAGGATTTAAGGCAACTACTTTGAATCTAGATCTACGCCAATCATGTTTAAAAAATCTAATTAACCATGGAATATAGATAAAGATGTATTGTTTAATAAGTTGGAAATAAAAACTACCACTTCTTTTCCTAATCCTACTCCGAATTATATCACGCAATTTTTTAAACTCTCTTTTAGCAGCTAATTCTTGCACAAATCCTGCACCTTGATATGACACTCCTTCATCACCCCCAAATCCCGACATTAATACAGTCGCGCCAGTATTTGATAATTTCTTGTATAATATGTCGGACAATAAACCATAACTCTGAACTACCGCTTCTGGTCTAATTCCTAGATAATTTACTAATGCGTAATATGCTCCGGGTGAATCTTCTCCTGTAATGATGTAATGCTTTTCGATTTGCTTATCTTTTACAAGTTTAGAGCTGAACACTTTCTCACTTTTAAAACCGACTGGTTTTATTTGCTGATCTTTGTCAAGATCATGCGTAAAAGCATATACGGGAACATCCTGTTTAAAAGTATCCTTTATACAAGCAGCTATACCAGATGAATCTAATCCTCCGCTCAGTTCAACCCCAATCGGTCCATCAGAATAGCTCCGCTGCTTGACCGCCTCAATAAAACGATTCCTAAGTTCATGCACGGCCTCGGCCTTAGAAAAATTTATAAATTCCTTCTGAACCTTCAGATCCCAATAGCGCTTTAGATGAACTGTATCATCTTCAATTACCGTTAGCGAATGTGCTGGTGGTAATTTATTGACTCCCTTAAATGCGGATCTATTTTTTTCAGGTATAATGGTGCTTATTGAATCTAAAATAAATTGCTCATCAATAGAAAACCTGAATCTAGGTAAGGCTTTGAATGCGTTCGGATCAGAAGAAATAACAAAATATTTACTATCATCAACATAGTATAGAGGACGACAGCCGAAATGATCTCTAGCACCAAATAACTTATTCCTTTTTTTATCCCATATAGCAAAAGCAAAATCACCTTGAAGATGCATAACACAATCCTCTCCCCATTTTAGATAGGACATTAGTATGAGTCGGTTATCCGGAATGCCATCGAAATCACTTGTCCCTGCCTTTAATTTTCTCAATAAATCTAATCGATAATCAATCCGTGCATCTGCCACTATGATACATTTTGAGCTAACATCTGCATATGGCATTAAATCCTTTCCAAAGGCATTGGTAGTATGAAATACATGGCACCCAAAGCCCACATTTTTATCTATCCAGGTATCAGAAAATTGCCAATTTTGGGAGCCCATTTCATTCATTGCATTCTCAACAATTTCTGATACTATCAACTCCCCACTCCTACTTAGTATAATGAAAATTGAGCTCATAGAAACAAATGTAATAGAATCTTAAACAACCCTGTCAATCTATTTTTTTCATGAAGACACAACGTTTATAAGTATCTTTGTAAAAAACTAAGTTTGAAAACAAAGACCTACAGGGTAAATGGATTAAATCTGAGCTCTGAAATTGAACTCCCTGAACTTGTTAGTTCTAACGTTCAGAAACCCGATGTTTGGATAAGATTTGGGTCCGTTCCAGATCATTTACCTGAAGCGGCTGGATCGGGTGTATTATACGAAGCCTCAAAGGATGATTTCCTTTTCAAATTAAATACTGTTGCGAAGTACCGAGTACAAAATGGAAAATACATTACAATTGAACCTCTTGAGACAACTGATCAAAAAGAGATTCGCCTTTTTCTCTTTGCATCAACAATGGGAGCTCTATTGCATCAAAGGGGTATGCTAGCTATACATGGAAGTTGTGTAGCCAAAGAAAACAAAGGAATCATATTCACAGGAATTTCATCTGCTGGTAAATCCACTATCGCAGCTGGCTTTTACATAAAAGGTTATTCGGTTATTACTGATGATATTGCCGTTATTGATAATTCAGAAAAAAAACACTTTATCCATCCTGGTATTCCTCACCTAAAACTATGGCAAGATGTTGTTTACTATATGAATGAAGAAAGTAACTTGGAAAGAGTACGATCTGAGCTAGAAAAATATAGGAAACCCATACCTGCCCTAAAACCCTCAATCCATGTCCCTCTGGAAAAAATAATCTTGCTCACTACAAAAAATACTCCAGGATTTCATTTTGAGGAAGTCTTTGGGGCGGATAAATTCCAAATATTACGTCAAAATACTTATAGGGTACAATTCCTGGAAATGCTAAATCAACTTGAGATACATTTCAAAAATATATCAAGTCTTGCTTCATCTATACCTCTGTATAAAGTTGAAAGACCATCTTCCCCTTTACAGGTTATGGAATTGACAGATTACATTGAAAAGCATATACTTCACATTTAATGCTGGTTAGAAAAAAAAATATAATTTGGCTAGCATCCTATCCAAAATCAGGGAATACCTGGTTCAGATTGTTTTTGAGCTACCTTTACTCTGATTCAGAAGATGACATAAATATCAATCAATTAGACCTAGCCCCTATCGCAAGTAGCAGGAGTTTAATTGATCAATATCTAGGAATTAATACCTCTAATCTTACAATGAATGAGATTGAAATCATCAGACCAAAAGTATATAGAAAGATATCTGATGAAAGTGAGAATGAAGTCTTTTTGAAAACACACGATGCTTGGAAGTTAAATTCTGATGGCGAATCCATGTTCCCACCTGATGTTACAAAGGGGGTGCTATATTTTGTTCGAAATCCACTTGATGTGGCAGTCTCTTTTGCTTTTCATAGTAATACGGATTTTGCTAAAACAATCCAGCATATGAATGATGATACTTTTGGATTTTGTATGGAAGAGAATAGGCTTTTTAATCAGCTCTCTCAGCAAATGTTCTCTTGGTCCGGACATGTAAATTCTTGGGTTCATCATTCAAAATTGCCAGTCCATGTCATGCGTTATGAGGATATGCTACATAAGCCCTTTTTGACATTTACGAAGGCGCTTGATTTTTTGAATATTAAATACTCAAAAACTAAAGTCAATAATGCATTATATAATTGTTCATTTGATAAACTTACATTCCAAGAAGAGAAATTTGGTTTCAAAGAGAAAACTATTAATTCCCTAAAATTCTTTAGAAGTGGTACAATGAATGACTGGCAAAAACACTTAAAAAAACATGAAGTGAATCAAATCATTAAAATGCATCGATCTACAATGGAATCCTTTGGATATTTAAATGATATCCAATCATATATATACAAATAAAACAAATTTTGACTAAATTTGTATAACACTTAAAAAATATTGTAACTTGAATGAGAATAGAGATCAAAAGTGAATCTGTATTGAAGAGAAATCCACAACAATTGTTTAGCGATATTGATGGAGAAGTTGTAATGTTGAGTATAAATAATGGTGAGTACTACAATTTGGATCGTATAAGCACTCAAATTTGGTATTTGCTTGAGAACCCCATTAACTTTAATAATCTAATAGGTGATTTGATGAACATTTATGAGGTAAGTAAGGATACATGCATTAAGGACACAAAGTACTTACTTGAGGAATTCATACAAAAAGGACTTATTGAGATAATAGATGAATAAATTCTTTAAAGCTGTGCGCTATTTTATTCGTTCTAATTGGAACGAAAAAAGAGAGGTTTTTTTGATCATTATGATGTCAGCTAAAATCGCTTTGATGGTCAACTTTATCCCTCTTCGACACTATTATTCTAAATATTTTACCACAACCCAACAAATGCACCAAGATTTGCAACTGTATAAGAGAAAAATTTGTCTTGTGAAAAAAATATTGAACCATCTCCCCTGGAAAGTATCTTGCCTTACAGAAAGCCTAATTGTAAAACGCTATATTTATAAGCAATTTGGAGTAGATTTAATTATTTCAGTTGGCATTAGTAAATCAAGTGAACTAAAGGCGCACGCTTGGTACGGTAAAACAGTTACAAATGAATTTGTTAATATAGTAATACCATGATAAAAAAGGAATTTAGTAAAAAGCTTTGGACTAAACCTAGAATTAAAAGCCTGAAATTTAACAAAACTATGGGCGGAATGGTGGGAGGCATATCTGAAAGTCATTATGCTTCGCCTGGGGAGCCATCTTAAATATAGCATTATGAAAAACTTCATCATTTCAGTTCTTTTGGCAGTTACTTCATTCACAAATGTCCTTTCTCAATCTTGGGTCACTTCTAGTCAAATATCAAGTACAAATGACATAGTCGTTATTCAATCAACAATTAATAACGTTGGAGAGGTAATTGTTTTTGGATATTTTCTTGGTACATTGACTTCTAATAACGGTCAATCAATAGACTCTTATGGAGATCGCGATTATTTTCTGATTAAGTTTAACACAGATGGAGGAGTTGTATGGATGAAGGCAATCGGAAGTGAACTAAGAGAATACCTTTCTGGTGGAGTTGGGATTGATCAAGATAACAATATTTATGTTTCAGGAGGCTTTCAAAGCTATTTGAAATACTCGGATTCTGATTCGATTCAGAGCACAGGGGTATATGATGCATTTATTGTTAAGTATGACGATTCTGGTAATGCCCTTTGGGCTAGGAATTGTGGGGCTGGAGCATTATTTCAAGGAACAACAGCCTTAGAAGTAAGCCCAACAGGTAATTTACTAATATCAGGAATATTTATAGATAGTATTAATATACAAAATATTTATTCTTTATATACAGGCGACACTAGTGCTGATTATTTCTATGCAGAACTTAGCCCCATTGATGGGACAGTTCAATGGATTGAGCATATTCGTTCATTAAATCTGAAAAATGGGGCAATTTGGGATATTGCTAGAAGCCCGGAATCTTATGCTATGGCTGGATTCTTTTATGATTCCATTGGTTTCACAACGGATACCATAGCTCCATATAATGATAATCAGGATGTTCACCTCATTTCTACAGATCATTTAGGAAATATAAACTGGGTTCGAAAAATCAGTGGTAATGCTAGAGATTTAAGCTATTCTGTTGTTTTTGATGATGAAAATAATATTTACATAGCAGGGTATTATAATAGCGATACCTTAAGCTTTTTCACATCTTCCGAAGATAGTGTGACAGTTTACGAAAATAATGGAACCTATGATCTTTTTATTGCTAAATATCTATCAAGTGGAAGTCTTGATTGGTATAAAGTGATGGGAAGTAACGGAGAAGATAAAGTTTTTGATATAGAGTTTTTTGATGATAAAATATATCTATCCGGATATTTTTCTGACACCTTAAATTGGGGAGGAATTAATCTTATTTCGGAAGGTATCGGTGATAGAGATATGTTTACGGGAGCATTAGATAAGGATGGGAATTATAGGGATGCCAATTCGTACCATGGAAGGAATAATAGTTCGGATGAAGCCTGGAGCATATTTAAAAACGTAGATGAATTATTTACTGTAATGAGATCAAACTCTGATATGATGATACTTGGAGATAGTATCTATACTGCCGATAAAACAACATTTGGGATGTATATAGGGGTAATTGGCTGCCTCCCCATCTCTGTCGACCAAACCATTCCGAGAAATGTTGCAGGTTGCTATGGCGATTCAACCGGATCCATACAGGTAGTGGCTTCAGGTGGATTTGGATCACCGTGGCAATATTCCATCGATAACGGATTAAACTACTCAACCGTAGCTTATTATGATGAGCTTCCGGCAGGGGACTACCAGGTGGTGGTAATTGATGCTGAAAACTGTGCGGAAGTAGGTCCTTTGGTTACACTGACACAGCCTGATACGCTGCTTGCACAGTTTGTTTCGAAGGATGATATTCTTCATCATACAGACTGGAGGGGGGATGTGGATATTACGGATGGATCGCTGGTGGTTTCGGCTACCGGGGGAACGGGTCCGTATACCTTTCAATTAATCCCCGGCGGGAGTCCCCAGGCACTGGGCACCTACACGTTTACCTATGCAGATTCGGGTAAGTATGTGGTTGCAGTGAACGACATTAATGGCTGTGGTCCATCGGAAACGGATACCATCGAGATCAATGTAATACGCACCAGTGCTGTGGGAGTGGATGATTTTGAAGGGGCCGGGGTAAAAATTTATCCCAATCCTACGGCTGGGATCCTGACCCTTGAGATGCCCTTTGAGGGTGGTGTGTGTGACATGGAGGTGCTGAATATGACCGGGCAGGTGGTTCTGAAACGCCAGGTTTACCCGTCCGGAGGTATCATCAACGAAACCCTGGACCTGTCGGACAAGGCCAAAGGCCTGTACATGCTAAAGATCAACGGAGAAGCTCTCCGTTCGGCCATTATGGTGAAATAAAGCATATAATTAACAATAAGTTAAGGCCGTCTTTTTTGATATTGAAGACGGCCTTTTCTATTTTTACGTGCCTTATTCTATTAATTTGAGGTGGTGATTCAATTGAATAAGATTTTATTCTTCACTGCTTCGACTATTTATAATAGGCTTTGCTTATGTAATACTGTTGTTATATTAGCTGCCTATAAATATTTACGCAGTAAAGATTTTCAGCAGCGTTATAATAACAGTGTTGCGTAAGAATATAATATTTAAACATTTAACCATGAACATCTTGATCATTGGATCCGGGGGCAGGGAGCATGCCCTGGCCTGGAAAATGGCCCAGAGCCCGCAGCTCGACAAACTGTTTATTGCTCCCGGGAATGCAGGAACCGCCGGGCTGGGGACCAATGTACCCGTCGGGGTGGAGGATTTTGCGGGGATCAGGAAGCTGGTCCTCGAGGAGCGGATCGGCCTGGTGGTGGTGGGTCCCGAGGCACCGCTGGTGGCTGGTTTCACCGACTTTTTCAAGGCGGATCCGGATCTGCAGGATGTGGCCGTGGTCGGCCCCACCAGGGCAGGGGCCAGGCTGGAGGGGAGCAAGGATTTTGCCAAGATCTTTATGGAAGAGAACAAGATCCCTACCGGGCGATTCAGCACCTTTATCGAATATACGGTTTCCGAGGGGAAGGACTTCCTGGCCCGGCTGAAGCCCCCCTACGTGTTAAAGGCCGACGGACTGGCTGCCGGGAAAGGAGTACTGATCATTGATGAGCTGGAGGAGGCCCGGCAGGAGCTGGAAAACATGCTCAAGGGAAAATTCGGGAAAGCCTCCGAAAAGGTCGTCGTGGAGGAGCATCTTGCCGGCATCGAGCTTTCTGTATTCGTGCTGACCGACGGGGAGGGCTATGTGATCCTGCCCGAGGCCAAGGATTACAAACGAATCGGGGAAGGCGATACCGGGCTCAATACGGGAGGTATGGGCGCCATCTCTCCGGTGCCATTTGCCGACAGGGAGTTCCTCAAAAAAGTGGAAGAGCGTATCGTAAAACCAACGATCCGTGGACTGCGGGAGCGGAGGATCGATTACAAAGGATTTATCTTTATCGGCCTGATGAACCAAGAGGGTGATCCCTATGTGATTGAATACAATGTACGTATGGGAGATCCCGAAGCGGAAGTGGTACTGCCCCGGATCAAAACCGACTTTGTGGAACTGATGAAAGCTACTGCCGATGGAAACTTATCGGATATAAAGCTGGAACTGGACGATCGTACGGTAAGCACGGTGATGCTGGTTTCGGGGGGCTACCCGGGAGCTTATGAAAAGGGAAAGGAAATAACCGGACTCGACCAGGTGGAAGAGAGTATGGTTTTCCATGCAGGTACTAAACCGGAGGGCGATAAAGTGGTGACCAGCGGAGGCCGCGTGATGGCAGTCAGTTCGTACGGGACAACCATGAAAGAGGCACTGGACCAGTCTTACAGGAATGCCGGAAAGATCGGCTTTGAAGGAAAGTATTACCGCAGCGATATCGGATTCGATTTATGATTCTGCTGCGAATCTTTAAAAACAACCGCTTAACAGGAACAGTGGCCATTTTCCTGCTCCTGATTGCCATCTTTGTTCCCTCCTTCGTGGATCTCTTTCGTACAGGCGTATCCCGGGAGCTGATACCCCTGAGTGGCATGCCCTTTTACAAGCTGGTCTTTGGATCTATTCATAAAGTGCCGGTGCTGAGTCATCTCGTGGCCATGCTGCTCCTGTTGATGATCAGCTTTACGCTGATCCGGATCGGCATCCGCTACCCGTTGCTGCAACAGCGCTCACTGATGCCGGCCTTCTTTTTCATCCTGTTCGCCGCTTCCCTGCCGGCAGCCAGACAGGTAAGCCCGGCCCTGGTAGGCTCACTCTTCTATCTGATCTTCTATTCTGTTCTGTTTGAGGTACAGGAGGAAAAAGCGGATACACTATCGATTTTCGCGGCTTCTCTGATCCTGGTTCTGGGAAGTATGTTCTATCTGAAGCTGATCTGGTTTCTGCCCCTTATATGGATAAGCCTGTGGACCTTGCGTCCGGTGACCTGGAGGGAGCTTTTTTACCCGGTGGTGGCCTATGCGCTTTTAATTCTCATTCTGTTTACCTGGTTCTGGGGCATCCGGGATCAGGGAGCCGGTTTTGTGGATTTATTGCGGAAGAACTTCACCTTAAGCGGCAGCTTTCAGGCCTGGCATTATAGTGTTTATTTGCTCTATGGCTTTTTTCTGATGCTGGTGGCGATAGCCAGCATCTTTATGGCATATCGCTTTCAGACAATGAAAACCGTGGCTCAGAATATTTACCAGGTCCTGTTTTACATGTTTCTGGGGGGGATCCTCTTTTTTCTGTTCATCGGCCGCTTCGATCCTTCCGCCCTGGTTTTCATTGCCTTCCCGGTCGCCTTTGTACTCTCCAATTTCTTTCACCGGAAAAAGAATTCCTGGATCCACGAACTGGTCCTGTGGATCCTGCTGGGTCTCGTGGTTTATGTTCAATGGATGGTATGATCCTCCCTGGGCAGACCGCTGCTGGGAATGGCCTTCATACGGTAACCCTCCTCCTTTAAAAACCCGAGGGTCCGGGGCAGGGCGTAATACAGGTTGTCTGCCGCTTTATCCGAATCGTGAAATACAATGATGGAGCCTGGTTTGACATGGCGGGTCACATTCTGAAGAACACGCTCCCCGCTGAGTCCGCTGTTATAGTCAATACTCAGCACATCCCACATGATAATATCATATTGCTCGAGCACCGCCTTTACCTGTCCCGGAAAGATCCGGCCATAAGGCGGACGGAACAATCTGGAATCGATCATGTCCGAAGCCAGGCGGATATCGTCCATATAGCGCCTGACGCTGGAACGGAACCCCTTCAGGTGACTGTAGCTATGGTTGCCCACTGAATGGCCGCCGGCGAGGATCTGCCTGTAGAGTCCGGGGTGCTTATCCACGTTGCGGCCCAGGCAGAAAAAGGTCCCCTTTGCCCCGGCTTCATCCAGGCGGTCCAGCACCCAGGGGGTTACCACGGGAGTCGGACCATCGTCAAAAGTCAGGTACACCTCCCGGTGGTCGCCGGTAAGGTCCCAGGTCATCCGGTGCAAGGCACGGGTAAGCAAAGAAGGTGGCCTGACTATCAGCATATTACTCTTTTAACGTAAAGAGTTTTAAAATGTTACCTGAAGAGCCTGTCGTACTCCTGTCCGTACCTGGAAAGCTTTTCTTCCAGGCGGCGCGAGGCTTCTATCTCGCCATATCCCAGACACATGCTGCGAAGCTGGTTGATATCCCTGACGGCAGCCAGGAAATCGTTGCCGGTCTTGGCAAAGCGGTACTTATTTTTCATGGACAACAGGACGTAGTAGTCGAGCTCCGATTCAAGCTTCTGCTCATACTTCTCAACCATCCTATTGGCAGTAGCCGTATCTCCCACCCCAAAATATCCCTGGATGATGGGAGTGATCCCGGCATTGTAAGGGACATTTTCTTCCGGCATCCGTTGCATGCAACGGTCCAGAACTTCTTTGGCCTCGTCCGGCCTTCCCTCGTCCGTGAGGGCGCCGGCCAGGACCGAGAAGGCATAGCGGTAGTGAATGGTCATCCTCAGGTTGTTCTCATCCATATAAATCCCCGGGGTATCCAGTCCGCCCCAGTCAAACTCCTCCATCAGCTTTCGGTACATGTCATCCGTATCCACCTTGCCCAGGTAGTTCAGGTTACCGAACTCCACGGGGGCTACCCGGAGAGCCAGTCCTTCACGCACAAAGTAGGGATCCAGGTTCAGATAGTTGTCCGACGGTACGGTGGTGGAGAAATAGATGGGACGCTCCCAGTCGTTGGTTCCCAGCAGATCCATTACGGTAAGCAAATTCTTGTAAAGGACCTGGTCGGAAATACTGAAGCGTACCTGATCCACCTGGTTCTCCCGGAATTTTTCGGGAACCACCCAGGGAGCCAGAGAGGCAGAATCGGCCGGAATCACAAATTTTTTGGCCGGAATAAAGTATTGTCCCTGCTGGAAGCGGGGATCATCGCCCAGCATAAAGGCAAAAGCCTCTTTCAGGGGGGCATAGTCGGCATCGATCCGCCTGATCATCGACTCCATCCGGGCAGTAAGCGCGTTCATCTCTCCCTTATCGAGCTGAATACGGCTGGCAATCTCCTCCGAATTAAACGTGCGCATATAACTGTAAAGGCGCAGGGGGTCCATATTGTTTTCAAGCGCTTCTATAGCCTTGTAATCATTGGCATGATTCTGTTGCAGCAGGGAGCCCTCCAAGACTTCCAGCAGATCCGAATATATCCCCATGGTCTTCTCTTCATAGCTCTCCCTGTTGGCCTCATACTTTTCCTTGATCAGAACCCCGGCATTGTCGACCAGGTAGGCAAAGTCCCGTTCCCCCTGGACATATTGCTCCCGGGTCATCGCAATGGGCAAGGCTTCAGTGTCGTAGAAGGTCTGCTTCATCTGCTCTATATACCAGTCCGCGGTCAGATAACTCAGGTTCACAACGCGCACATCGGTACGCACCCCCTCCACCTCCTGGAGGTACCAGAGCGGGAAAGTATCGTTATCCCCGTTGGTGAACATGATCCCTCCCGGAAGACAGGAATTCAGGAAATTCCGTGCAAAGGCAGGGGCTGTATACCGGTCCGAACGATCGTGATCGTCCCAGTTCTCTTTGGCCATGATCCCGGGCACCAGGATCAGCGATGCGAGAACCAGCGCCGCCGCGCTTACCGCGGAGCGCTTTTTTCCGGAAGCCCACTCAATGAGTCCGGCCACTCCAATCCCGATCCAGATGGCAAAGGCATAAAACGAGGCCGCATAGGCATAATCCCGTTCCCTGGGCTGGATGGGATACTGGTTCAGATAAACCAGGATGGCAAATCCGGTCAGGACAAACAGCAAACCTACCACCCAGAAGTCTTTCTGGTGTTTCTTGTAATGGAAAAAAGCTCCGGCCAGTCCGAGCAGGAGCGGCAAAAGATAATATTTATTATTCCCCTTGTTATCCACAATATAGGACGGCAGATTCTCCTGGGGTCCCAGGCGGGCCTGGTCGATAAACTTGATCCCGCTGATCCAGTTCCCCTTGGTCAGCTCGCCGTGTCCCTGAATATCGTTCTGCCTCCCTGCAAAGTTCCACATGAAATAGCGCAGGTACATATAACCCACCTGGTACCGGAAGAAAAAGCGCATATTCTGTCCAAAACTGGGTCTTCCTATGGCCCTGTTGCGATCGTAGCTGTAGGTCCCAAACTGGTTCATCATCGGGTTTCCTTCGGCATCCCGTTGCACATCATAAAGATCCGCCTCGCTCATTCCACCCCAGTAGATATACTCATTGGCGTGCCTGTCCTGGGTGCTCCACATCCTGGGGAACACCCCCTTGGCCGATTTATCATAAACATACTCCCGGTTCTTATCCACCTGGAAATATTTATCCTCGCCCTTGTAATAGCTGGGTTTACTCTCTTTTATACTGGTGGGCCTGTGATTGAAATAGGCCCCATAAACCAGGGGATTGTCCCCATACTGGTCCCTGTTCAGATAATCGAGCAGTGAAAACACGGTATCGGGGTTACTTTCATCCAGGGGCGTATTGGCAGCAGAACGGATCACAATAATCGCATAGGAAGAATAACCGATAACGATCACGAACAGACCAAGCAGGACGGTGTTCCAGAGAACCTTTCCCTTCTTGTGGGTCAGGTAAATCCCGGCTATCAGTCCGCTAAAAAGCAACAGGACATATACCACAACCCCCGAATTGAAGGGCAATCCCAAACCATTTACAAACAGCAGCTCAAATTTACCGGCAATGGCGGTCAGGCCGGGGATAAGCATATAGTTAATCACACCCAGTATGCCTACCGAAACAGCCATGGCTGCAAGCACTCCTTTTGCAGTGGGGGTGTATTTCCTGAAATAGTAGACCATGATAATGGCCGGAATGGCCAGCAGGTTCAGCAGGTGCACCCCGATGGAGAGCCCCATCAGATAGGCAATCAGGATCAGCCAGCGGTTGGCTCCGGGTTCGTCAGCCACGTTTTCCCACTTAAGGATGGCCCAGAATACCACGGCCGTAAAGAGCGAAGAGGTCGAGTAGACCTCGGCTTCCACGGCGGAGAACCAGAAGGAGTCGGAGAAGGTATAGGCCAGGGAACCCACCAGGGCAGCCCCAAATACAGTGATTCTGGCTACGGGGCCTGACTGTTCCTCTTTCTCAAAGAATTTCCGCACCAGGTGGGTCAGGGTCCAGAACAGGAACAGAATGGTAAAAGCGCTGGCCATGGCCGAAAGGATATTCATGCTCACGGCCACCCTGGTCACATCTCCTCCGGCGAACAGGGTGAAAAAACGTCCGAGAATCATAAAGAAGGGGGCTCCCGGAGGGTGACCTACCTCCATCTTATAGGCGGTGGCAATAAACTCTCCACAGTCCCAGAAGCTGGCTGTGGGTTCCATAGTAAGAAGGTAGACAATCAGTGAGACCAGAAAGACGCCCCATCCGAGGATCAGGTTATATCGACGGAAATTTTCCATTCATTCGGTATGTGAAGATTAAAAAGTATACAAATATAAAACAATTATATGTTTGAGTCCAGTTGACCGGAGGAAGGGAAAAGTTAAAGATTCATAAGATAACGCCAGGGTTTGCTCTTCCAGGGTTCCCCGGCATAATCGATCCCAATCCTGGGGCCCGCCGTATAGGCGGGAGCCGATCCGCTTTCTTCGATCCAGATCCGGTCCGAATTTACCAGGTCCTCTCCGTAAAAATCCCGGTCCACCCCCAGCAGACGTGTAAGCCGTCCTGGTCCGACTGCCTCCCGGAGGCCCCGGAACAGGACTGCCTGGGGAGCACCCCGGGGGCCCGTAACCACATTCATCATCCAGTACATTCCATAGATCAGATACATGTACAGATGGCCCCCTTCTCCAAACATCACGCTGGTTCTGGGAGTCATGCCCTTGCTGGCATGACAGGCCAGATCCTCTCCTCCCCGGTAAGCCTCGGTTTCAGAGATTACATAAATCGCTTTATGGCCATCCGGGCCCATCCTTACCAGGTGCTGACCCAGCAAAAGGGGTGCCACCTCCAGCACATCCTGACTGTAAAATTCCCTGTCGAAGCGTCTACCCATCCTCTTCGGTGATCTTGCGTCGCAGCCAGGGGAAATCGGGGCCAAATATAAAAAGGGCATAGAAATAACCCGCAAAGGCAGCTCCGGTTGCTGTCTCCAGGGTGTCTTCACTCAGCATGGACAACAGGATCAGGACCAAAAAACCCATGGCCAGGAAAGAACGCTGCCTGCCCCCCAGAAAGGGAGGGGCAATCAGTGCCAGAAGGCAGATGATCAAGCCCGGTATCCCGAAAGAGATCAGAAAAGTCAGGAACTGGTTGTGGGCTTTTCTTCTCCACTTTGGCTCCAGCGGCGATTGCACCGACTCATAGTATTCCCTGAACTCGTTCCACACATCCCCGTTCCCCACCCCAAACCAGAGATGCTCCCGGGCAATATGCCAGCCGGCTTCCAGGTACAGACAGCGCTGCACCACCGACTTTTCATTGGGATCACCGCCCAGCCTGTAACGGTCAATCTCCCAGATCAACTCATAGATGCGGGGGTAGAGTTTCAGATGGTCCAGGTAAATATAATTGGCCGTACCGCCTTCAATGGCCCGTATCTCCGTTTCGGAAAGCTGTTTCAGACCAACGGCATCCTTGCGCAGTCCCCTGGAGCTGAGATACCTGATCAGGGTGGTCCGGACCGAATTTCCGTTGGCGGTCCTTCCCCGGTAATCCAGATCACTGAGCGTTTTCCAGTCCCGCTCAAGTTCTTTATCGCATATATGAATCCAGATGTAATGGCCGTTCTCCACATCCCGGCTTTCGGGCATGTGGAGATAACGATTCCCCTCCACGGTATGAGAATCGAGCTCCGCAACATCCAGTGCATCCGCAGAATAAAACCGGTTCACTGCCTGGCCCAGATAAATAATCGAGAACAGGGGTAAGAGGATCACCGGTACAAATGCCATAAAACGGATCGCCTGGTCGCGAATTTCAAAAACCAAACGGAGCAGAATTAAGAAAGCAAGTATAGAAGCAATGATCAGTCCTGATAGCGATTTCAGCAAAGCCAGAAACACAGGGAACCACAGCAGAGCCGCCAGGAAGAAGAACCCTTCGGCCCTTGAAACCGTGTTTCGCCGGACAAAAACAACATAGACGCTTATCAGCAGGGCAAGCACAATGGTCAGGGAAAACCGGATATGACTCATAAAAAGGGACAGGTCCCTGTGGTCCTGAAACGACCCGGGCAACCAGCCCAGCAATTTAAACAGAGAAGCCATGGAGGCCACAAAAACACCCAGGGTAAAAAAAAGGAGGATGCGCTGGAGTTGCTGCCTGGTAAGCGGCGCCGAGGTGGCCACAAGCACCGGAAACAAAAGAAGCGGAAGCTTGATTTTCATATCCCTGAGCCCGTAGCCCAGATCGTCCGACCAAAGTAAGCCCGCCAAATGCAGCCCGAAAAGCAAAAGGAAGATCTGCAGGGCCCGGTTTCCCTTAAAAAGCAGCCATTTCTCCTTCAGTCTGCCCTCAAGCACCCAGTTGAGGGCCAGCAGGATCATACAGATGGAGCTCATTAAAACAGAAAAAGAGAGCGTGACGGCAAGAAAAATCAGGATATAGAAATAGACCTGCTCATGAATCTGTTTTCGGGTTAGTTGCATAAGTGAACAGCAGTACTGTATTATCAATAACTTACAGAGACCAATTCTATTGCATGGAAGAGACTTTTTTGCGACATTTGCAAACCGTTGTATATGCCTGATTATCAAAGTCTCTGGTTTTCAACAAATTTATTGTTGATATCTTCTTGTTTTAAAGAAATTAATTGTATTTTTGCGATCCACAAATTTAGGCACAAAACTGATAAAAGTGAATACATTAAGTTACAAGACAGTATCGGCAAATAAAGCAAGCGTTGAGAAGGAATGGTACATTGTTGATGCCAATGACGAAGTACTGGGACGTCTTGCTTCGGTTGTGGCAATGGTCCTCAGAGGAAAGCATAAGCCAAGTTTCACCCCGCATGTTGATTGTGGCGATAACGTGATCGTTATCAATGCCGAAAAAATCAGGATGACCGGCAAGAAGATGAGCGACAGAAAGTTTTTCAGTCACACCGGATACCCGGGTGGGCAGCGTATCACTACTCCCGAAAGGCTGCTGGCTAAAAAACCGGAAGCTCTGGTTGAGAAAGCTGTCAGGGGAATGCTCCCGAAAAGCAGGCTTGGAAGCTCCATCTTTAACAACCTGCATGTGTATGCCGGTGAAAGCCACCCGCACGAAGCACAGCAACCGAAGAAACTCGACTTAAATAAAATTAAATAAGACATGGACGTTATTAATACGATAGGACGAAGGAAAGCTGCCATTGCCAGGGTATATTTGAGTGAAGGTAAAGGCCAGATTATCGTAAACAACAGAGACTTCAAAGACTATTTTCCTGATAAGCAACTTCATTACGTAGTTGAACAGCCCCTGAACCTACTCGAGCTAAGGGATAATTACGACATCAAAGTAAATCTGAACGGCGGAGGAATGACCGGTCAGGCCGAAGCGCTGCGCCTCGGTATTTCACGGGCCCTGATCAAGATCAATCCCGAATACAAATCCGCCCTCAGGGCCGAAGGTTTTGTTACCCGAGACCCACGCGTTGTTGAACGTAAGAAACCCGGCCAGCCTAAAGCCAGGAAGAGGTTCCAGTTCAGTAAGCGTTAGAAACATAGTTCTATTCTTAATCATTGCGAAACGAACAGGACTCCCTTTTGGGGCTACCTGTTGGTTGACCAGCAAAAATTAAAAAGATGCCAAAAACAAGTTTTAAAGAATTATTGGATGCAGGTGTGCATTTCGGTCACCTGAAAAGAAAATGGAATCCTGCCATGGCTCCTTATATTTTTATGGAGAAAAACGGGATTCATATTATCGACCTCAACAAAACCGAGATCAAGTTGAATGAAGCCGCCGCCGCTATGAAGCAGATTGCCAAGAGCGGACGAAAGATTCTTTTCGTGGCCACCAAAAAGCAGGCTAAGGATATTGTCGCTGAAAAAGTCAAGGCGATCAATATGCCGTATGTGACGGAGCGCTGGCCGGGAGGTATGCTCACCAACTTTCCCACCATCCGGAAGGCTGTGAAGAAAATGTCGGCCATTGATAAAATGGCTACCGACGGAACTTTCGAGACTCTTTCCAAACGTGAAAGGCTCCAGATTGCCCGTCAGCGTGCCAAGCTTGAGAAAAACCTGGGATCCATTGCCGATCTGACCCGGCTTCCGGCTGCCATGTTTATCGTGGATGTACATAAAGAATATATTTCTGTTCGCGAAGCCAACAGGCTGAACATACCGGTTTTTGCCATGGTGGATACCAATTCGGATCCCCGTGACATTGATTTCCCGATTCCATCCAACGACGATGCTTCGAAGTCGATTTCGCTCATCATCGATTTTGTTACTGAAGCCATTGCTGAAGGTCTGAACGAAAGGAAGATGGAAAAGGAAAAAGAAGTTTCCGAATCCAAAACCAAGTCCGAAAAGAGCCGGGGCAAAGCCGAGGCCGGTGAAGACAAAGGCGGAACCAAAACGGAACATAAAGAGCCCCGGACCGAGCGTACGAGGAGGAAAGCTGAAAAGGTAGAGGTAAAAGAAGAGACAGTAGAGGCAGCCACTGCCGAAGAAACTGTCGTGGAAAAGCCGGTAGCCAGGGAACAAACTGAAGTAGAAGCCAAGGTTGAATCCAAAGAAGAAGCCAAGGTTGCCACCGATGAGCCTGAGGCCACAGCCGAAGATGAAAAGCCCGCTGAAAAAGCAGAATAGCAGGAGTACGAGTTAACCCATTCATAAACGTTTAAAAGACAATATATAATGGCTGATATTAAAGCGGCAGATGTTGCAAAACTGAGAAAATCCACCGGCGCCGGTATGATGGACTGCAAGAAAGCATTGCAGGAAGCTGATGGCGATTTTGACAAAGCTGTTGATCTGATTCGTCAAAAAGGGCAGGCCATTGCCAATAAGCGGGCCGATCGTGAAGCCAGTGAAGGAAGTGTGCAAGCCCGGGTGGAGGGCAGCTACGGTGCCTTGATCTCCCTGAATTGCGAAACCGATTTCGTTGCAAAGAACGAAAAATATGTAAAATTTGCCGGCTCCATCCTGGACCTGGCTATCGCTGAGAAACCGGCTGACCTGGATGCGCTGAAGGCTCTCACCCTGGACGGCAAGACCGTGGATGATCTGATTACCGAACAGTCCGGCACCATTGGAGAGAAGCTGGAACTGGCATACTTTGGTTTTATCCTGGCTGAAAAAGTCCAGGCATATAATCACACGGGCAATAACCTGGCTACCCTGGTTGGATTCAACAAAGCGGATATTCCGGAGCAGGTTGCCAAGGATGTAGCCATGCAGATTGCTGCCATGGCTCCCATTTCCGTGGATGAATCAGATGTTCCTGCCGAGGTTATTGCCAAAGAGAAAGAGATTGGCCGGGCTAAAGCTCTTGAAGAGGGCAAACCCGAAAACATTGTGGATCGCATTGCTGAAGGGATGGTCAAGAAATTCCTCAAGGAAAACACCCTGCTGAACCAGGAGTTCACAAAAGACAACAAGAAAACTGTGGCCCAATACCTCAAAGAGGCTGATAAAGACCTCCAGGTAACCGGCTTCCTCAGGTTTTCTGTAAAGTAAATTAAGATTGTTACTTGTAAAGGCTGGTCTGCGCGATGCGGATCAGCCTTTTTTGCTATTCTCCGTTAATTTGCTTTTTACTACTTTTAAGCAAAATGTGCCCTGAATGACTTACAAAAGGATTTTACTAAAGCTGAGCGGAGAGGCTCTGATGGCCGACCGGTCTCATGGAATAGACCCGGACAGGCTGAACGATTACATCGAAGAAATCATGGAAGTATCCCGAATGGGTGTCCAGGTGGGGATCGTTATCGGGGGTGGCAATATATTCCGGGGAATGGCTGGCGTTGAAGCCGGATTTGACCGCGTGAAGGGAGATTATATGGGCATGCTGGCTACGGTTATTAATGGCCTGGCCCTGAACTCGGCCTTCCAGTCGAAAGGATTCAAATCCAGGCTCTTTACGGCCATTCGCATGGAACCCGTAGCCGAATTCTACTACAAACCCAGGGTAGTCGAAGCATTGGAAAACAATGAAATAGTGATCTTCGCCGGGGGGACCGGCAATCCATATTTCACCACCGATACAGCAGCCACCCTTCGTGCAGTGGAAATGGAAGCCGATGTGGTACTGAAAGGCACCCGGGTGGATGGGGTATATACCAGCGATCCGGAAAAAGACCCCGGAGCAGAAAGGTACGGGGAGCTCAGCTTTTCAGAAGCCCTTGAAAAGGAATTACGGATTCTGGACCAAACCGCTTTTACCATGTGTAAAGAGAATGCGCTTCCAATTATCGTCTTCAATATGAACAAGAAAGGAAATCTGAAAGATCTGCTTTCAGGAAAAAAAGTTGGAACTTTAGTTAAAATTTAGATAATTTTGGCTCGAATCGTAAATCTGAGATCATGAACGAAGAAGTCCAAATGGTCTATGAGATGGCCAAAGAGCATATGGAAAAGGCCATTGAACACTTAGACAATGAGCTGATACGTATCAGGGCCGGTAAAGCCAATGTGCATATCCTGGATGGAATTATGGTGGATTACTATGAAACTCCAACCCCGCTGAACCAGGTTTCCAACATCAGTACTCCCGATGCCAAGACCATCATGATCCAGCCCTGGGAAAAAAGCATGATCGATCCGATTGAAAAAGCCCTGATGGTTTCCAACGTGGGCATCACCCCTTCCAATAACGGGGAGGTCATCCGGCTGATCATTCCCCAGCTTACTGAAGAGCGCCGCCGCGATCTGGTGAAGCAGGTAAAGAACGAAGGGGAAAATGCACGCGTAAGCATCAGGAATGCGCGTCGCGAAGCAAAGGAAGAGTATAAAAACATGCAGAAAGATGGTCTTTCGGAAGATGAAACCAAATCTGCAGAAGACGAAATTCAGAAGCTCACGGACGAATTCACCGAAAAGGTGGAAAAGATTGTGGAAGCCAAGGAAAAGGACATGATGACCATCTAGAGTTCCAGGATCCTGAACACCTCCGAGAGATCGGGCGACAGGATGATCTCTGTGCGACGGTTCTTTCTTCTGGCCTCAGGGGTTTTAGCCGGATCCACGGGCAGAAACTCCCCCCTCCCGGCCACGGTCAGCCTGGTGGGATCTATGCTCGACCCATCCAGCAATATCCTCACAATGGAGGTTGCTCTCAATACACTCAGATCCCAGTTGTCTTTGATGGATGATCCCTGCCTGAAGGGAACATCATCGGTATGGCCCTCTATCATGACACTGATTTCAGGATTCCGGGCCAGAACCTGTGACAGTTGCCTGAGGGCCCTGACACCATTGGGGTCCACCACGGTACTCCCCGACTTAAACAGCAGTTTCTCATCCATGGATACATAGACCTTTCCATTTTTCCGTGTCACGGTAAGACCCTGCCCTTCGAATCCAAGCAGTGCATCGGCTACCTTTTCACGCAGATCATCCAGGATCCTGTCCTTCTGGTGAAGCATCTCCTCCATCTCAATTAACCTGGCATTCCTGGCTTCCAGTTCAGCCTGTAAGCGGTTTACATCCAGGCGCTGACCGGCCACACTGGCCTCCAGTTCTCTTAACATCTGCTCCTTAACGGTCAGGTCCTCCTGGGTAGTCTGCAATTCATTGAGCAGTCTGCGGGTCTCCCTGGCATTGCCCCGTAAAAGAGCATCATGCGTCGATTGGAGATCGGCGTACTTCCTGTCCAGCTGAGCAAGCTCTTCCTCAAGCTCCCCGACTCTCTTATAAATCCGGATGCTGTCCTCTATGTTTTTCTTCTGCTGCTCCTCCACCTGATCAAATCTGGCCCTCATCTCCCGGTTTTCAACCGTCAGGTGCTCATTTTCGGCCATCAGGTCATCCCTCTCAACCTGCAGGGAGTTACTTTTCTCGGAAATTTGCGTGAATTCACTGGCCGGAACACAGGAAGCTAAAAGTGCCAGGCCCATGACTATGTAATTTATCCTCTTCATCATATCTTCATAACGGTTCAATTGGAGAAAATTACATAAAAATAGGGGCTAATATTTGCCATTTTTTCCCTTTGCTTGTTTAAGATATTAACATCCATAAATATTTGTAACTTTGCAGGGCGAAATAAGAGAAATGTCCGAGAGCGGGAGCGCATATAAATTACTGGAGACCATAGAGAGTCCGGACGACATGAAGTCCCTGACTCCGGAGCAATTACGGCAAATGAGTTCAGAGTTGCGTCAGTTTATTATTGAGGTTGTTTCATCCAATCCCGGTCACTTTGGGGCCAGCCTCGGAGTCGTGGAACTGACCGTAGCCCTGCATCATGTTTTTAATGCACCCTACGACCAGATTATCTGGGATGTGGGACATCAGGCCTACGGTCACAAAATACTGACCGGGCGAAGGGAAGTTTTCCATACCAACAGAAAGTACAGGGGGATCAGCGGATTTCCAAAGCCATCTGAAAGTGAATATGATGCTTTTGGAGTAGGGCACTCCTCCACCTCCATATCGGCAGCACTGGGAATGGCTGCAGGAAACGACTACCGGGATCAGTCGGACCGCCAGGTGGTGGCCATTATAGGGGATGGTGCTTTAAGCGCCGGAATCGCTTACGAGGCACTGAACAATGCCGGCCATGCCGGAAAAAACCTGCTGGTGATACTCAATGACAACAACATCTCCATCGATCCCAGCGTCGGTGCCATGAAGGACTACCTGCTCGATATTACCGCCTCAAAATCCTACAACAAAGTCAAAAACGATGTGTGGAACCTGCTGGGTTTCATGAATAAGATTGCTCCGAATGCCAGGAATTACGCCCAGAAAATTGAGAATGCCATCAAATCCATTCTGCTGAAGCAGAGCAACCTGTTTGAGTCCCTCAATTTCCGCTATTTTGGCCCGGTGGATGGACACGATGTTCTGCACCTGACTGAAATCCTGAAGGATATGAAAGATATCCCCGGGCCCAAACTGCTGCACGTGATTACCCAGAAGGGCAAAGGCTTTGCCAGGGCCGAGGAGAACCAGACAGAGTTTCATGCACCCGGAAGATTTGACATCGATACCGGGGAGATTATCAAGAAAGTACAGGACGGGCCCCAGGCACCCCTCTACCAGGATGTTTTTGGGGAAACCATCCTGGAACTGGCCAGGATCAATAAGAGGATTATTGGGATCACTCCCGCCATGCCCACCGGATCTTCCCTGAAGATCATGATGGATAAGATGCCCGACCGCACCTACGATGTGGGAATTGCCGAACAACATGCGGTCACGTTTTCGGCCGGACTTGCGGTATCGGGGATGATCCCTTTCTGCAATATCTATTCCTCCTTTATGCAACGGGCCTACGACCAGGTCATTCATGATGTGGCCCTTCAGAAACTGCCGGTGGTCTTTTTCCTGGATCGGGCCGGACTGGTAGGGTCGGACGGGGCCACCCACCATGGCGCTTATGATCTTGCCTTTTTCAGGTGTATCCCGGGGATGATCATTGCCTCCCCCCTCAACGAGGTGGAGATGCGTAACATGATGTATACCGCTCAGCTTAAACCCACAGGGCCCTTTGTGATTCGCTATCCCAGGGGACAGGGAGTGACCGTTGACTGGAAACAAGCCTTCAGCGAGATAGAGATCGGCAAAGGACAGCAGCTTAAAGATGGATCTGATATGGCCATCTTGTCTCTTGGTCCCATCGGCAACGAGGCCCGCAAGGCCATCGAACAACTTGAAAAGGAGCACATCAGTGTGGCACACTATGACATGCGCTTCCTTAAACCGCTGGATAATAATCTTCTAAAGGCCGTGTTCTCCAGATTTACTAAGATTATTACTCTGGAAGATGCGTCCATTGTGGGCGGACTTGGCAGTGCGGTTATTGAGTACATGAACGACAACAGCTACAAAGCCAAGGTGATTCGCCTCGGTATTCCGGACCGCTTTGTGGATCACGGAACACAGGAAGAACTCTACAGGGAATGTGGATACGATGTCGCCGGGATTACCTCCGCAGTCAAGAACCTGGTGCTTTCAAAGATACTCACCAGGGCCATATAAACCTCCCCGGGATTATACCTTTTTTACCACTCCAGAAAAGGCTCCAATGAACTTCTGGCAAAGAAAATTGCCGGTCGCCTCTCCTAAAGATCAAACTTGATTCCCTGGGCCAGGGGCAGGTCGGTTCCGTAATTGATGGTGTTGGTTTGTCTGCGCATATAAGCTTTCCAGGCATCGGAACCAGATTCCCGGCCACCGCCGGTCTCCTTCTCTCCACCAAAAGCTCCGCCTATTTCCGCACCGGAGGTTCCTATATTCACATTGGCAATTCCGCAATCGGAACCCACACCCGAAAGAAACTGTTCCGCCTCTCTCAGGTTCAATGTAAAGATGGCGGAAGAGAGGCCCTGAGGCACATCGTTATTAATGGCAATGGCCTCATCGATGTGGTCATATCTGATCAGATATAGCAGAGGTGCAAAGGTCTCATCCTGAACAATCTGATAATTATTCTGAACTTCGGCCAGTGCCGGAACCACATAGGTTCCCGCCTGATACTCCTCCCCTTTTAATACTTCCCCGCCGAACAGAATGGTACCCCCTTCTTTCTTTACTTTAGCAATGGCTTCGGTAAAAAGATCCACGGCCAGACGATCCACAAGCGGCCCGACCAGCACCTTTTCATCCAGAGGATTGCCAATCCGGGCAGAAACCTGCCGGTAGGCTTTTACCAGCCTGGTTTTTACTTCCTCGTACCTGGATTTGTGAATGATGACACGCCGGGTGGAGGTGCAGCGCTGGCCGGCTGTGCCCACAGCCCCGAAAACAATGGCCGGGATGGCGATATCCAGGTCGGCGTGCTCCGAAACGATCAGCGCATTATTTCCGCCCAGCTCCATAATGGTACTCCCCAGGCGTTCGCCCACAATTTTGGAAATGTGTTTTCCGACCTGGGTGGACCCCGTCACAGAAAAGAGGGGAATCCTGCGGTCTGCTGCAAAATTATCGCCCATGACCGATGATTTCGCAACCACCAGATTAAATACTCCCTCAGGGACATTATTGTCTCTCAGGACTTTTCGGATGATATTCTGAATGGCAATGGCTGTCAACGGAGTCTTCGAACTGGGCTTCCAGACGACTACGTCTCCGGCAACAGCAGCAATCATGGCATTCCAGGCCCATACGGCCACCGGAAAGTTAAAGGCAGTGACCAGGCCCAGGATTCCCAGCGGGTGGTACTGATCGTACATACGGTGCTGCGGACGTTCACTCTGCATGGTAAAGCCATACAGCATCCTGGACTGTCCCACGGCAAAGTCACAAATATCTATCATTTCCTGGACTTCGCCCAGGCCTTCCTGGTAGATCTTACCCATTTCCAGGCTTACCAGAAAACCAAGATCCTCCCTGGACTCGCGAAGGGCCAGTCCGATCTGCCTGACCACCTCTCCCCTCTGTGGTGCGGGAACGGTTTTCCAAACAGAAAAAGCCTCTTCCGCCTTAAGAATCACCGACTCGTAATCCTCTGTCGTGGCATTGGTAACTTTTGCAATGACCTCCCCGTCAATGGGCGAAACCGAAGAGCTGACATCTCCCCGGGTATCGAGCCCAAGCTGACCGGTGGTGGCTCCCGGATTCAAATCTCTGATCTCTAAACGGCCTAAAACCTGCTTAACCTTTTCCGTATATTCCTCTTTCATGGGTTTTCTGTTTCTATAGTTATAAAGTCCAACAAATTTAGCAATGCATCATTTCATAAAAGATATTTAAGAACATGAAGCGTTCAGTTTATCAGCATGCTTGGCAATTATCCTGAAAAGCATTAACTTCGCTCCGTTTTTAGCAATAGTTCTAAAAATTAGTTGGTTGGTTGGTTGGTAATACATTGCCCAGGTGGCGGAATTGGTAGACGCGCTGGTCTCAAACACCAGTGATAGCAATATCGTGCCGGTTCGATCCCGGCCCTGGGCACTATCCTCAAACGATGTCAGAAAAAAGCACAATCCAGGAAGAAAAGCAGCTGGTCATGGATAAGCGCTATTTAAAGATGGCCAGGATCTGGGCTTCAAACTCCTATTGTAAACGGAGGCAGGTGGGGGCTTTGCTGGTAAAAGACAAAATGATCATCTCCGACGGGTATAACGGAACCCCTTCGGGCTTTGAGAATGAGTGTGAAGATGATCAGGATACCACCAAAACCTATGTGCTGCATGCCGAGGCCAACGCCATCACCAAAGTGGCAAAGTCCAGCAACAGCAGTGAAGGTTCTACCCTCTATATCACCACTTCGCCCTGTATGGAGTGTTCAAAACTGATCATCCAGTCGGGGATCGTCAGGGTGGTATACCAGGAAAAGTACAGGATTACCGATGGACTGGATCTGCTCGAAAGGGCAAACATAGAACTGGTTCATTTGCCTGATATTGATGAAACAAGGAAATAACTATTATAAAGGGAGGGAAGTATGAGGACCAGGAGAGACAGACTGATTATTTTTCTGCCATTGATTGTCAGTATTGCCCTGATTATCGGAATCCTGCTGGGTAACTGGATAACCGGGATACGTATCAGGGGCATTGTATCTGACGAAATAAGTAATCAGAGGTTTTCAATCCGCCCCGGCAACAACTCGGGATCGGGTTTTTCACTGACACCCAAAGGGAATAAAATCACTTCGGCTCTGCAATATATTCTCAGCGAATATGTGGATACTGTCAGCATGCCCAAGCTGAACGAATCGGTGATCCCTTCCCTGGTGGATAACCTTGATCCACATTCCATCTATATACCTGCCAGCGAATTCCAAAAGTTTTCGGAACCCCTGATGGGCAATTTCAGCGGAATCGGTGTCTCCTTTAATATGACCGACGATACGGTGGCCATCATCAACACCATACCCAACGGTCCCTCCGAAATGGTGGGGATCCTGGCAGGCGACCGGATAATCATGGTGGATGATTCCGTGGTCGCCGGGGTAAATATTCCCAGCGACGACATCGTCAAGATGCTGAAAGGGCCGAAAAATACCGTCGTGAAGGTCACCATACACCGCAGGGGTGAAAAAGCTCCTCTCGAATTCGAAATCACCCGGGACGACATCCCCATCTACAGTGTGGATGTGGCCTATAAGGTCAATGAAAATACCGGGTATATCAAGATCAGTCAGTTTGCTCAAACCACCTACCATGAATTTATGCAGGCTGTGGAGAAGCTGAAAACCCAGGGTGTGGAGAAGCTGATTATCGACCTTCGCAGAAACGGTGGGGGGATCATGGAAGCATCTACCATGATCGCCGACCAGTTTCTGGAAGAGGGACAATTGATTGTGTATACCGAAGGACGGGCCCGGCCCAGAGAAAACGATTATGCCACTTCCAGGGGAATCCTCAAAAACGACAAAGTCGTGGTATTGATAGACGAATCCAGTGCTTCGGCCAGTGAGATCCTGGCAGGTGCCATCCAGGATAATGACCGGGGACTGGTGATCGGCCGGAGGTCTTTTGGGAAAGGCCTGGTGCAGGAGGAAATGCGCTTTTCAGATGGCTCTGCCATCCGCCTGACTGTTGCCCGCTATTATACCCCCACGGGCAGGAGTATTCAGCGCTCTTACGAAAACGGCAAAGAGGACTATTATCATGATTTTGCCGATCGCTGGATGCGCGGGGAGCTGGAGCATCAGGACAGCATTAAATTCGATGATGCGCAAAAGTTCGTGACTCCCGGTGGAAAGATTGTTTACGGCGGAGGCGGGATTATGCCGGATGTTTTTGTTCCGGTTGATACTTCGGGCTCTTCGGAATACTACAATAAGGTCCGGAACCTGGGACTGATGTACCGTTTCGCCTTCTACTACACAGACCTTCACAGGTCCTCGCTGGATCAGTTTACCCAGGCCGGGGAGATTGAAAGCTATCTGGACGAGCAGGACCTGTTGCCCCAGTTCATCTCTTATGCCAGCGGGAAAGGGGTTCAGCCCGATTATGAGGATATCAGGATTTCCAAACTGGTCCTTTTAAAGACCATCAAAGCTTATGTGGCCAGAAACCTTATAGACAATGAGGGATTCTATCCCATCATTGCAGATATTGACCAGACCCTGAAAGTGGCCATAGATACCATTGCCAGTCTCTGAGTCCCCTCCGTTAAACCTTCACGCCTTATGACTGTCAAAGAGGCAAATGCAAGAGCAATTTGTCTTACTAAATATTACTTATTATGAAAACAAACTATATAAAATCAGCAGGAGTATTGTTACTGGGACTCCTGATGCTAAGCACCGTGAATGCCCAGTCGGCCCGTCAGGGTGGACGAGGACAAGGAGCCTTTGGCGATGGAGACTTTTACGGCCGCTGGCATGCCATGCTTGATCTTACACAAGAACAAGAGGAACAGATGACAACTCTGTGCACCGAGCACTTCAAAGCCATGACACCCTTGCGAAACAAGCTGGCCGAATCGAAAGCCAGGGAACGTACGCTGCTTTCGGAGGAAAATGTGGATCTGACCGCCGTCAACAAAAGCATTGACGAACAGACCGATCTGATGAACAGCATGAGAAAACTTCAGGCAAAACACCAGCTTGCAGTTAAAAACATTCTTAGCGATGAGCAGTTAATGAAGCTGCAGCAAGGCAGAAAATTTGCTCAGCGCGATGGCTTCCATGGAAAAGGCAGCCACCGGGGAGGCAGAGATGCCGGTCCCGGCAGAGGCTACAGAGGAATTTAGGCTTAGTGAATACAAGCAATTCAGGACCTGTCGAATTTGATCCTTGAAGATCATAAGCGGCAGGTCCTTTTTATTTTTGCCCGGGCTTCAGGGTAATCGTTTCCAGTATCTCCAGGAAAGCCCGGACCACGGGTCCAGGCTCTTCCAGAAAGCCCAGATGACCACTTTCTTCCAAACGCAGCACCCGGGCATGAGGTGCCAGGGAGACCAGTTTTTCAAAAAGCTCCGCCGGAATATAATTATCCTTCATCCCCCCGATCAGCAACAGGGGTAAAGGAAGATTTTGAAGCACCGCGGTCCGGTCCGGCCTCTCCTTCATCCCGTTCAGCAGGGCAATAATACCCAGATCCGGACAATGAAGTGCCATTTGTTTCAGGCGGTCCACTTCCCCGGATAGTCTGTCCAGATTCTCCGAAGCAAATGCCTTGGGAATATTGACCATTACGATCTGTCTCTTCTTTCCGCAGAGTACCAGACTGATCTCCCGGTCCCGATTCTCCCGCTTTTCTTCCGTGTCGGCAAAAGGGGTCGAGTGAAGCAGTGCATAAGCAGACAGACGATCGCTGTATAATTGGGCAAAGGCCATGGTTACATAGCCTCCCATGGAGTGCCCGGCAACAAATGCCCGGGGGATCCCTTCCTCATCCAGAATGGTCCTGACAGCTTCTGCAAGCTCATCCATGCTGTGTATCTTTCCCCAGCTTTCCGAGCTGCCATGTCCGGGAAGATCGGGAACGACAAACCGGAAGCCCTCCGGAAACATATCCATAAAGGGCTGCCAAATCCTTCCATTCTCCAGATAACCATGTATCAGTACCATACAGGGGCCCACTCCAGAATCGGAGTAGAACAGGTCAATCCCTTTATACCTGATTTGCTTCTCCATGCCTTCTTAAGATGCCTGGTTCATCAGATCTTCGATTTCATCCGCTTCCATGGGAATATCTTCCATCAAATCGACCGGACCTTTTTCAGTAATCAATATATCATTTTCCAGCCGGATTCCCACACCCTCTTCCGCTATGTATATGGCAGGTTCACAGCTAAACACCATCCCAGGTTCAAAAGGATGGAGACGGTCGAAAGGATCATGCACATCCAACCCCATGGAATGAGAGGTGCCATGCATAAAATAGTTCTTCCAGAGTGGCTCGGTACCCTGGTGAGATGCCACATCGTCCCGGGAGTAGAGTCCCAGTGAGATATGTTCCTCCTCCCACAATTCACCTGTCGCCTGTTGAAAATCGGCCATCAAGGTTCCCGGCATCATCAGGTCCCTGGCCTGCCGGAACACCCTTAATACGGCATCGTAGAGCTGCCTCTGCCGAGGGGTGAAGCGTCCGTTCACCGGGATGGTACGTGAACAGTCGGAAGCATAGTAATTGACCTCTGCTCCGAAGTCCATCAGCAAGAGTTCTCCATCTCTGCAGATACAGTTGTTCTTGACATAATGCAGAACCAGCGCGTTTTTACCACTGGCCACAATCGGTTCAAAAGCATGCCCCTCTGCTCCTCTTCCGATAAACTCGCCGATAATCTCTGCCTCCACCTGATATTCGTACATCCCCGGTTCCAGCTTTCGCAGAACTCTCAGAAAGGCCGACCTGGTGATCGAAACCGCATTTTTTATAACAGCAATCTCTTCGGGCTGCTTAATCATTCTCAGACTCTGAAGCAGGGGAGCCAGAGCTTTTGTCCGGGGATACTGGTTTTTGCCGGCCTCCTCTTCCTCGCCGGTCAGATGATCGGTATAGACCAGTGTTTCATCCCCGATTAAAAGCTGAAGGTAAGCATCGCGCTCATCCAGCCAGCGCACCTGTCCGATTCCTGAAAGTGCCCGGAGCTGTTCCGGGCCCGGACGGCGTCCCGTCCACAACTCCGATTTCAGGGTAGGTCTTTCAATAAAAAGAATCTCCCTGAGAACAGGGTCCGGAAAATCCGGCGCAAAGAGAAAGAAACTTTTATCCTGGCTGATCCCGGTCAGGTAAAAAAAGTCTGAGCGTTGCCTGAAAGGATAGGCCTGGTCGCCATTTCTCAACTTCCTTTCACCCGACCTGATCAGGGCCACAGCACCCGGCAGCATCAACCGGGACAGCCTGAGCCTGTTGTTTATGAATAAATAAGAAGTAACAGGATTTGATTTCATCCGATACCCAGGGCTTTACTTTAGAAGGTGTTTAAACTGCTGTAGGAAATGCTACACACCCTTTTACAAGAATCAGAAAATCTTATATTTGTTGACTACCCTTTGCAATTTAAGTAACTTATTTTAATTGTAATCATATGTCCGGAATATTAACCTCTTCCATTGGAAAGAAACTTTTAATGTCGCTTGCCGGAATTTTCCTCATTGTATTCCTGCTGGTTCATATGGGGATCAATCTCCTGGTTATCATCTATGAAGACCCCATGGTCTACAACAAAGCAGCCCACTTTATGAGCTCAAATATCCTGATAAAGATCTTTGAGATCATCTTATTCGGAGGTTTTCTGCTGCATATCATCTATGCCCTTATTCTTCAGATTCAGAACTGGATTGCAAGACCCAGTCGGTACAACAAAGCTAACTACTCAAACACCTCCTTCTTTTCGAAATTCATGATCCATACGGCGGCCATTACCCTGGTCTTCCTGGTGATCCATTTCCTGGACTTCTATATCAAAGCCAAATTCGGCCATGCCACCGAGATCATAGTGGACGGAGTTGCTTACCACGATTTTGCATCGGAAATTGTAGATAAATTTAAAGTGCTGCCCTTTGTAATCTTCTATATAGCAGCCTTTATTTTCCTGGGATTCCACTTGATTCACGGTTTCCAGTCGGCCTTTAAAACCCTTGGGATGGACCACAGGAAATACACCCCGGCGGTCCAGGTACTGGCCATTATTTACACGGTCTTTGTGGTGGCCGGTTACTCGCTCATCCCGGTGATCATCTACTTTCAATAATAATAACAATAACCCGATATGCTTAAGCTACAATCGAAGATCCCTGAAGGACCCCTGGCTGAGAAATGGTCCAACTACAAATCCAACCAGAACCTGGTCAACCCGGCCAACAAAAGAAAACTGGATGTGATTGTAATCGGGACGGGCCTGGCTGGTGCCGCAGCAGCAGCCTCCATGGCGGAGATGGGATTTAAAGTGAAATCCTTCTGCTACCAGGACAGCTCCAGGCGTGCTCACAGTATTGCGGCCCAGGGCGGCATCAATGCAGCAAAGAATTATCAGAATGACGGTGACAGCATCTACCGGCTTTTTTTCGACACCATCAAAGGCGGGGATTACCGCTCCCGGGAAGCCAATGTTTACCGGCTCGCTGAAGTGAGCAACGAAATCATAGATCAGTGCGTGGCCCAGGGGGTGCCCTTTGCCAGGGAATATGGAGGAACACTGGATAACCGCTCTTTTGGAGGCGCCCTGGTTTCCAGGACTTTTTATGCGCGTGGCCAGACCGGTCAGCAGCTTCTTCTTGGAGCTTACCAGGCCCTGAGCAGACAGGTGAAAAAGGGAAACGTGGAGATGTATCCCCGGATGGAAATGTTTAACCTGGTGATTGTCGATGGAAAAGCGCGCGGAATTATCGCCCGCGATGTGATCACCGGCAAACTGGAACGTTTCAGTGCCCATGCGGTGGTGCTGGCTTCCGGTGGCTACGGAAATGTGTACTTTCTCTCCACCATGGCCATGGGAGCCAATGTTACCGCCGCCTGGCAGTGTTATAAAAAAGGGGCCTTCTTCGGGAATCCCAGTTTTGTCCAGATCCACCCCACCTGCATACCGGTGCACGGGGAATACCAGTCCAAGCTTACACTGATGAGCGAAAGTCTGCGGAACGACGGGCGCATCTGGGTGCCTAAAAAGCTGGAAGATGCGAAACGTCTGCAGAATGGTGAGATTGGAGGAGCTGATATACCGGAGGAAGACCGGGATTACTACCTGGAGAGGCGATACCCGGCCTTCGGGAACCTGGTGCCCAGGGATGTGGCCTCACGTGCAGCGAAGGAACGCTGTGATGCAGGCTTTGGAGTAAATGAAACCGGGCTGGCCGTATTCCTGGATTTCAGAGATGCCATTCAGCGGCTGGGTAAGGATGTCATTGAGGCCAAATATGGCAACCTGTTCCAGATGTATGAGAAAATCACGGATCATAATCCCTATGAAGTCCCCATGATGATCTATCCGGCCATTCACTACGCCATGGGCGGGATCTGGGTCGATTATGAATTGCAAACCACCATACCCGGACTGTTTGCCACCGGAGAATCCAATTTCTCCGACCATGGGGCCAACAGGCTCGGGGCCTCGGCTTTGATGCAGGGACTTGCAGACGGATATTTCGTACTGCCCTATACCATCCAGAACTTCCTGGCCCATGAAATCAACACCCCCCGCTTTAAAACCGATCTGCCGGAATTTGAGCAGGCGGAAAAGGAGGTTCAGGAGCAACTGGAAAAGCTGATGGCCGTGAAAGGGACCATGAGTGTGGATACCCTCCATAAAAAACTTGGACACATCATGTGGAATTATGTGGGGATGGCCAGGAACAAGGAGGGACTGGAGAAAGCCATCCTGGAAATTGCAGACCTGAAGAAAGAATTCTGGAACAACGTGAATATCCCGGGTGAGCTGAACGATTTGAACGTGGAGTTGCAAAAGGCCAGCCGCCTGGCCGATTTTATAGAGCTCGGCGACCTGATGGCCAGGGATGCCCTGAACAGGGAGGAGTCCTGCGGGGGTCATTTCCGGGAGGAATACCAGACCGGAGAAGGAGAGGCCCTGCGTAATGACAAGGACTTTACTTATGTGGCTGCCTGGGAGTATAAGGGAGAGGACAAAGAGCATGTACTCCATAAAGAGCCCCTGAAATTTGAATACATCGAAGTCAAACAAAGGAATTATAAATAAGAGATAATCTGCCATGAACCTGAAACTGAAAATCTGGCGCCAGAAGGATCCCAACAGCAGGGGTAATTTTGTGAACTACCAGCTCCAAAATATTTCATCCGACAGCTCCTTCCTGGAAATGCTCGATGTTCTGAACGAAGAGTTGATCTCCAGGGGTGAAGAACCGGTCATTTATGACCACGACTGCCGGGAGGGGATCTGTGGTGCCTGTGGACTGTATATCAACGGCCGGCCGCACGGCCCCGACTCCCTGATCACGGTTTGCCAGCTGCATATGCGAAAATTCAGGGATGGCGACACCATTGTCATTGAGCCCTGGAGGGCCAGGGCCTTCCCGGTCATCAGGGACCTGATGGTGGACCGCAGTGCCTTTGACAAACTGATCCAGGAAGGAGGCTATGTGTCTGTAAATACAGGCAGCGCCCCCGATGCCAACAATATTCCCATAAAGAAGGAGTATGCCGACCTGGCCATGGATGCCGCCGCCTGCATCGGTTGCGGAGCCTGTGTTGCCGCTTGTAAGAATGCATCAGCCATGCTTTTTGTGGGCGCCAAAGTATCCCACCTCACCCTGCTGCCGCAGGGCAGGATAGAGGCCAGGGACCGGGTTCGTCATATGGTGGCTAAAATGGATGAACTGGGCTTTGGGAACTGCACCAATACGGGAGCTTGTGAGGCTGAATGTCCCAAGGGCATCAAGCTCACCAATATAGCCAGGCTGAACAGGGAGTATTACAAAGCGGCACTCTGATCACAACGCAGGCTTCCCTCCTTTTACGTGCAGGAACCCTTGCGATTTATCACTGTGGCATTTTTGCTTGCAGCGCCTACAAAGATTTATGCAGTAAATGTTTTAAGCGCAAGAGTAAAATTGCCACGGCATTGTTTATGAGCTCATGGTTTCCTCCACCTCTTCCACTGTTTTGGGAACGGGTGTGCCCAGTACCCTGCTGCCCGACCCGGTAATAAGCACATCGTCTTCGATCCTGACACCGCCAAAGCCCCGGTATTTATCCACCTGATCGTAGTTGATAAAGCGACCATGTTTCTGCTCTGCTTTCCACTGATCGATCAGGGCAGGAATAAAGTAGCAGCCGGGCTCATTGGTCACCACAAAACCGGGTTCCAGTTCGCGACCCATCCTCAGGTAGGCCAGTCCAAACTGATCGCTTCTTTTCACGGAAGAACTATATCCCACATAATTTTCTCCCAATCCTTCCATATCATGAACATCCAGGCCAAGCATATGGCCCAGCCCATGCGGAAAAAACAAGGCATGTGCCCCGGCTGATACGGCCTCATCAAGATCCCCTTTCATTAGGCCCAGATCCTGTAATCCCCCTGCAATGATCCTTGCAGCCATCAGGTGCACTTCCCGGTAGGTACGTCCGGGTATGGAGGCTTTAATGGTTTCGGTATTGGCCTTCAGAACGATGTTATAAATATCTTTCTGCTGGCTGGAGAATTTCCCCCCCACCGGAAAGGTCCTGGTAATATCGCTTGCATAACTTCTGGACGTTTCTGCCCCGGCATCGCAAACCACCATCCTCCCCTCCTTCAACTCGTTACCGTGATAATGGTTGTGCAGGGTCTGACCATCCATACTCAGAATGACCGGGAAAGAGACCGGTCCTCCATGGGAGAGAGCAATCCCTTCGATAGCTCCGGCCAGCTCCCTCTCAAAATTACCCGGGAAGCCCATCTTCATGGCCGTGGTATGCATGATCCAGGCCACATCCACGGCTTTCTCCATCTCTTCGATCTCGTACTTATCCTTCACGGAACGCAGCTTAACCACCGCTGCGATCAGCTCCCTGGATACCCTTTTCGAAAGCTCTTCATAATTCACTTCCATTAAATTCGACAGGCTCAATACCTGATCGCCCCGGTAGGTGGGCAGAAGATGTATTTTCCGGCCCGATTTTCTGACCTCCTTCAGAAAGTTAGCGAGGTCCTTTACAGATGCCGAGCGGTCAACTCCAATCCTGGCTGCCAGTTCACTGACCGCTGGCTGCTCGCCCATCCATATGATATCATCGATGCCAAAATCGTTGCCATACAGGATATCCCGGTCATTGTCCACATCGCATACTCCATAAAAACCCGGCCTGCTGATCCCGAAAAAATATAAAAAGCTGCTATCCTGCCTGAAATGGTAGGTATTCGCCCCGTAATTCATGGCACTCTCCTCGTTTCCCGGAAGCAGGATAACCCCATCCCCAACCAGTGCACGCAACATTTTTCTTCTCTGCCAGTAAACCTCTTTTGCAAACATATTGATCCTGTTTTTTGTAATGATAGATATATTAAATAAAAGTAGCCTCATTTTTAACAAACGGCATTATTTGAGGAATTAGTTTTCTCGCGAAAAGTGCGGCTTTAAAGCAGAAAGGCTGAAAAACGCTCATTTACGGAGCTTATCCGGGAATTTTGTAACCTTTTAATAACCAAAGCGTAAAAAAATGCGAATAGCCTTGCATAGCTTCATTTTATTTATATATTCGCAGTTGAAAAGCCATTTATTAACCCTTGATCAACATTTTTACTAACATGCCCTATCGCCGTTTACCCAATACAGATTCTGCAAGGCTTAAATCCATGAAGTCGGCTTATGATAAAGGAAAAGACCTTCCACCATTTAAACTGGCCTTTAGTCCCAATTCCCTAAGGAAGATGCAGGCCTTACTCCCCCAGTTTGAAAATGCCATAAGCGAACACAAGAATTCCCTGAATCTTCATGCGGAAAAAAACAAAGAGTATCAGAAACGGCTGAAAAAGGTACGCCTGTACATCTCTCATTTTGTTCAGGTGGTAAATCTGGCTATCGTAAGAGGGGACCTGACTCCGGAAACAAGGAACTATTTCGGGCTGGAAGAGGACGAAAGGAAAATCCCTTCCCTTTCTGCGGAAGAGGACGTGATAAAGTGGGGAGAACAGCTTATTGAGGGAGAAAGAAAAAGAAGAAACAAGGGCCTGAATCCAATCACCAATCCGACCATTGCTGTTTTGAAGGTTCATTTCGACAAATTTATGGAATATCATAACTACCAGAAAAGCCTGAAACTCCGTAATCAGCGCACACAGGAGCAATTGAACGAGCAACGTTCCCTGATCGATGGGGTAATACAGCAAATCTGGAACGAGGTGGAACATACCTATAACGACCTTCCCGAAGAGATGCGCAGAGAAAAAGCCTCGGAATATGGCCTGGTATATGTGTTCCGCAAGAATGAGTTAGATCATGCTAGTGTCATGTCAAGATGATATTGTCGGATAGAGTCTTTTCAACTTTATTCGAGCATCATCGGTTTTAAATTGCCAGTTTATCTTAGCATTCTTATTATTTCTATCTTTCACCCAGGCCCTTGTCTCTTTTCTGATGGTAACTGTGTTGTCAATTCTCCGGTTTAAACACTGGCCCATCAAAACATTGAGTTCAATTTCGGCCATATTCAACCAACTGCCGTGTTTAGGGGTATAGATAAACTCAAACCTGTCCCATATCCGCTTGGCTTCTTCCGGAGAAAAAGTCTCATACAACGCTGAGAGTTTGTGGGTATTCAGGTTATCCATTATCAGCCGTATCTTCTCTGCATTGGGATACTTCTGATCTGCAATGTACCTGACAAAATATGCCCAGTCCTTCTTCGTTTTGCTTTTCTTGATCCTGATATACCGTTTTCCCTTCAAGGGTTCGTTGGCAAGAAAGATATTCGCAACACCCTGCCTGGAGTATTCATAATCCTCTTTAGCATCATGCCCCGGTTTCCTGGCAATAGGAATGCGTGTTTGCTTAATCAGTTGTTTCGGCGACTCATCCATACACACAACCGGATATCGCTTGTCATAAGGCATTTTGTATATATCCAGTACAGATTCCATATGGGCTACAAAGTCGCTATTTGCCAGAGGAGGGATCACCCAACCTTTGACCCGCCACGGTTTGATTTCGTTTTTTTAAGCACCTGACGAACAGTTTCATGTGAGATTGTTTCGGTATATGCCAGTTCTACCATCTTGTCTGCAAGCATCCGTAAGGACCAACGTGCATAGCCTTCTGGAGCTTCACTACAGCTTAGGGCCACTAAATGAGCTTCAAAATCACCATCCGCCTTCTTGGGACCCTTCTTTGGGTATGGCTTGCGATCCATGCATGCATCAAAGCCTTCCTCTACAAATCGTTGTTTCACACGCTCAACAGTCTTGGTGTTTATTTGCAATACCTGGGCAACTTGCTCGTTGGACAATTTCTGACCAAAAGGCCCCTCATCTGTATTTATCAGGATGCAGGCGTTTCGATACTCCTGTGAGCTATGTTTTCCCTTGCCTAATGTGCGCTTGCACAACTCATGCTCATCTTGAGTTAAAGTTACTTTATACCGTACCATCGTTTTTGATGGCAAGTTAAATAATAAAACAGACATATTCAAGTTGACATGACACTAGTCTTTTTCAGACTCAACAGGTTGAGGATATCGGATAGCATACTTTTTTACCTGGATAAACCAGAGTACCCCGCCCGTTAGAAATAGTGCCAGACTGATTACAGCTGCCACCGGTATCAGGGTACTGGTGCCAATTTCCTCCAGCATATCATCGGCACTTCCCCTGGAATTAAAATAGTAATAAATCACCCCCATGGCATTGTTTACAAAATGAGCCAGGATGGGATACCAGATGGATCGCCCGTAAAACATCAGATAACCCAGAATCACCCCCAGCACAAACCTGGGCAGGAATGTGAAGAACTGAAAGTGAAACGCACTGAAAAACACAGCCGTAACAAGGATGGCCAGGTGAACATTCCTGAGCATATCGATCATCAACCTTTGTAACAATCCCCTGAATATCAGCTCCTCTCCAACGGCCGCTATGACCGCGATCATACAAAGGTTCACCAGAAGGCCCACAAAACTTTTCGTTGCCGTGAAGGCCACCATCATTTCTTCCGCGGTATTCTCCAGGCTGCGGAGTAAACGGTCAATCGCCCGGATGGGAATTTCCATTTTCAGGTTAATCTCGGCCAGGTAGTTGATAAAAGGGATCACCGAGACCATCATTAAGATGACCAGTAACATGGGCACCATTCCTGTCTGGTTTCTGAACTGGTAGTAGGAAAAGAGGTCCCCTTCAAACAGATAGGAGAAGAGAAATGCCGGCAGAATGAATGTTCCCACAGATCCCAGTATCTGAATTAATTTGGATGCTGACACATAGTCGGGATTATCATAGGTCCCCAGGGCCAGAACCTCTGATATGCTGAACCCGTATATCCAGGCAGCCAGAAATGCTCCCAGGAATTGAAAGCCCAATCCGAGGATAAAAAGCATCACTACGGAGAAGAGGAATTTCTCGGCAGGTCTCAAACCGGCAAGTAATGCTCTCTTGGGCATGATTTTTTGTAATTTTGCGACGAAATGAAGGCACAAAGAAAGCAAATTGCCCGTTCAGTTCCTACTATAGTTTTACACCATGCGCATCGGAAATCTTGATCTTGGCGACCTGCCTGTCTTCCTGGCACCCATGGAGGACATCACCGATCCTTCGTTCAGATACTTGTGTAAGAAATCCGGAGCCGACGTGATGTACACGGAATTTATCTCTTCGGATGGTCTGATCAGAGACGGTGCAAAAAGTGTAAAGAAGCTGGATATTTTCGATTATGAACGACCCATGGGGATCCAGCTTTATGGCCATGTGGTGGAATCGATGGTGGAAGCCACTCACCGGGCAGTTGCGGCCGGGCCCGATATTTTAGATATCAACTTTGGTTGTCCGGTCCGGAAGATAGCCAACCGGGGAGCAGGTGCCGGGATGCTTTCCAATATTCCCCTGATGATGAAAATGACCCGGGCCATCGTAAAGGCTTCCCCGGTTCCGGTAACCGTAAAGACCCGGCTGGGGTGGGACGATCAGCATAAAATCATAAAGGAAGTGGCCGAACAGCTGCAGGATCAGGGCATCACTGCTCTTACCATTCACGGTCGCACCCGGGCTCAGATGTACCAGGGAAGAGCCGACTGGACCTTAATCGGAGAAGTAAAACAAAATCCCCGGATGCAGATTCCTGTCATCGGCAACGGCGATATATCCAATCCTCTGGAGGCCAAAGAGGCCTTTGATCGTTATGGGGTGGATGGGATTATGATCGGACGGGCAGCGGTTGGAAAGCCCTGGTTATTCAGACACATAAAACAATACCTGAAAACGGGTCAGTTGCTGCCCGAACCCACCGTTGCCGAGAAAGTGGATATGGCCAGGATGCAATTCGAAAAATCGCTGGAGTTTAAAGAGGGACCTGTTGGAATCTATGAAATGCGCAGACACTTTTCCAACTATTTCAAAGGGCTCCCCCATTTTAAGGAGATGCGCATTAAGCTGCTGACCTCTCTGGATGTGGATGAAATCCTGGCATTGCTGGAGCAAATCAGGGAACTCTATGGAGAAGAGCGGCCGGAAATTAGTGGAGGATTCTGGGATCGCTGATGGGCCGTGTTATCACTCCTGCTCACTGTGCCTGGGATAGTCCAGGTTATAGTGCAGGCCCCTGCTCTCTTTGCGGGCCTGAGCCATCTTAATGACCAGGTAACCCACATTGATCAGGTTCCGCAGCTGACAGATCCTCAGGGAAACCTTGGATTTTTTATAGAGCTCTTCTGTCTCCCGGTAAATGATTGCCAACCTGACCGCAGCCCTTTCCAGCCGCAGATCGGACCTGACGATGCCCACATAATTGGTCATAATCTGTTTGACCTCTTTCAGGTTTTGTGTGATCAGTACCATCTCCTCCGGATGGGTGGTGCCTCTGTCGTCCCACGGAGGAATCTGACCGGGAACCTGACAGGATGAAAAGTGTTTCACTGCATGCTTCACGGCCCGTTCGGCATAAACAATGGCCTCAATCAATGAATTAGAGGCGAGCCGGTTAGCCCCGTGTAGCCCGGTGGAAGAGACTTCCCCGACAGCATACAGTTTTTTGATCGAGGTCTGCCCGTCCATATCCACTTTTACCCCTCCACACATGTAATGAGCCGCAGGAACCACCGGAATCTTCTCCTTGGCAATATCTATACCCAGGGATCTGCACTTTTCCGTGATATTAGGGAAGTGCTCCTTCAATGCCCTGGCATCCAGATGTGTGTTATCGAGGTAGACAAAATCGTGACCGTGTACCTTCATCTCGTTATCGATAGCCCTGGCAACCACATCCCTGGGGGCCAGACTGCCTCTGGGATCGTACTTTTTCATAAATTTATCTCCCAGTTGATTCTTAAGAATCCCCCCATATCCGCGCATAGCTTCTGTAATCAGGTAGGAAGGTGACTCCCCGGGATTGTAGAGGGATGTGGGATGGAATTGCACAAATTCCATATTATCTACAATTCCCTTGGCCCGGTATACCATGGACACACCGTCGCCGGTTGCGACCAGAGGATTGGTAGTGGTGTAGTAGAGGTTGCCGGCTCCGCCGGATGCGAGTAAAGTACTTCGTGAAAGAATTCTCAAAACCTTATGGGTCTCCAGATTCAGCACATATGCGCCGTAGCACTCTATATCGGTCATATGACGCTTAACCAGCTTCCCCAGATGGTGCTGGGTAATCAGATCGACAGCAAAGTGCTTTTCCAGCAGGTCAATATTGGGATGTCTCCGAACCTGAACCGAAAGGGCACGCTGTATTTCCTGTCCGGTATTATCTTTGTGATGCAGGATCCGGTGTTCAGAATGCCCTCCCTCACGAGCCAGGTCATATTTACCACTGGATTGCTTGTCAAATTTGGCACCCCACTGGATGAGCTCGCGGATCTGATCAGGGGCCTCCCTGACCACCATCCTGACTACCTCCTCATTGCAAAGATAGTCTCCTGCGATCAGGGTATCCTGCACATGTTTCTCATGGCTGTCGGGCTCATAGGTAACGGCAGCAATACCTCCCTGGGCATAGCGGGTGTTGGTCTCTTCCAGATCCGCCTTGGTAATCAGACAAACCAAACCGTGATTTGCAGCCTTCAGAGCAAAACTTAGTCCCCCGAGCCCCGAACCAATAACCAGAAAATCATATTTTTTCTTCATGGAATATACCCTCAAAATACCTGACAAATATAGGAAAACCTGCAGAGAATCATTTAAATCAGCTATTTTTGAATACATGATAAAATTACTTACGATAATCGGAGCCAGGCCCCAGATTATTAAGGCCGCAGCACTGAGCAGGGCCATGCACGAGGGGTTTAAGGACCAGATCCATGAAGTGATCCTGCATACGGGTCAGCATTACGACGATGCCCTGTCCGAAGTCTTCTTCCGCGAGATGCACATCCCTTCCCCGGATTATAACCTGGGAATCGGATCGGCCGGTCACGGTTCACAGACGGGACAAATGATCGGGGGCATAGAGGAGGTTCTTCTGAAAGAAAAACCCGATGGCCTGGTGGTTTACGGAGATACCAATTCAACCCTGGCCGGGGCACTGGCCGCTGCCAAGCTGCATATTCCTGTCATCCATATCGAGGCGGGGCTGCGTTCTTTCAACAAAAGAATGCCCGAAGAAATCAACCGGATCGCCTGCGATCATATGAGTACTTTTCTTTTCTCTCCCACCCTCACCGGAATAGAAAACCTGGCAAAAGAGGGGATAATGCACCATCAGAACCAATCTCTTTCATCCGACCATCCGGGGGTTTATCACAGCGGAGATGTGATGTACGACAATACCCTCTTCTTCAGGGAACTTGCCATGGATAAGTCCCCTATCCTAAAAAACCTGGGACTGGACAATCAAAATTATATTCTTGCCACCATCCACCGGCCTTCTAATACCGATATCCCGGAGAACCTGGCTGGCATTTTCCGCGCCATGGATGAGATTTCAAAGGAGAAAAACATCCCCATTGTCCTTCCCCTTCATCCGCGCACGGCAGCCATCCTCCAGCAGGAGCATATGCAGGAGCGTATGGAGTTTATCAGTTCTAACAGACTGATCAGACTGTTACCGGCTGTCTCTTTTCTCGATATGATCCGTCTGGAGGCGGGAGCAAAACTGATCCTGACCGATTCGGGCGGGGTACAGAAAGAGGCCTGGTTCATGGAGAAACCGGTTGTGGTATTGCGGAAGGAGACGGAATGGGTCGAAATTGTTGAGGCCGGGAAAGGAGTTCTCACCGGCCCGGATACGGATAAGATCATCCAATCGGCAAAAATGTTCCTGGAGGCTGAACCCGGGGCCTATCCGCCCATTTTTGGAGACGGAAAGGCTGCCAGGCAGATATTGAAAGTGCTCACCACGGCCAACTGGCAGTAATCTTACAAAATTCAATTACTTTTGTGCTTTCATAAAAGAACACGAAGATGGCCCAGGAAGATCTCTTTAAGAAATTGGTTGCGCACTGCAAGGAGTATGGATATGTTTTCCCATCCAGTGAGATATATGACGGATTGGCTGCAGTATACGACTACGGGCAGTATGGAGTTGAACTTAAAAATAACATCAAGAAATACTGGTGGGACTCCATGGTCCTTCTGCACGAAAATGTGGTGGGGCTCGATTCCGCCATTTTTATGCACCCCACCACCTGGAAAGCTTCGGGGCACGTGGATGCGTTCAACGATCCCCTGATCGATAACAAAGACTCCAAGAAACGCTACCGGGCCGATGTGCTGATCGAGGAGCAGATGGCCAAATACGAGGAGAAGATCAATAAGGAAGTTCAAAAGGCAAAAAAGCGTTTTGGGGATTCTTTTGACGAAGCTCAGTTCAAGAGCACCCATCCCAGGGTGCTGGCCAGCCAGGAGAAGCTGGATAAGCTGCACAGCCGTTTCGTGGAAGCGCTGAACAGCTCCGATCTGAATGAGCTCAAGCAGATCATTTTGGACGAAGAGATTGTCTGCCCGTTTTCGGGATCGCGCAACTGGACGGATGTAAGGCAATTCAACCTGATGTTCTCGACCGAAATGGGCTCGACTTCCGAGAGTTCGAACAAAATCTATTTGCGCCCCGAAACAGCCCAGGGTATTTTTGTTAACTACCTGAACGTACAAAAGTCGGGCAGGATGAAAATCCCTTTTGGAATCGCCCAGATCGGGAAAGCCTTCCGGAATGAAATTGTGGCCAGGCAATTCATCTTCCGGATGCGTGAATTTGAACAAATGGAGATGCAGTTCTTTGTCCCCCCGGGAACGGAACTGGAATGGTTCAATACCTGGAAGGAGATCCGGATGAAATGGCACCGCGCCCTGGGATTCGGTGAAAACAAATACCGCTTCCACGATCACGATAAGCTGGCCCATTATGCCAATGCAGCCACAGACATCGAATTTGAGTTTCCCTTTGGTTTTAAAGAAGTGGAAGGGATCCATTCCCGTACCGATTTTGACCTGGGCAGTCACCAGGAGTACTCCGGGAAAAAACTGCAATACTTTGATCCGGATACCAATAAGAATTATGTGCCCTACGTGGTTGAAACATCCATTGGGGTCGATCGCATGTTCCTGCAGATCATCTCTGCGGCCTATACCGAAGAGCAACTGATCAAAGAGGACGGATCAACCGATTCAAGGGTAGTACTAAAACTGCCTCCGGCTCTTGCCCCGGTCAAACTGGCGGTCTTCCCGCTGACCAGGAAGGACGGTTTGCCGGAAAAAGCCAGGAAGATCATCGACCAGCTAAAATTTGATTTCAACTGCCAGTACGAGGAAAAAGACTCCATCGGGAAAAGATACCGGAGGCAGGACGCCATCGGAACCCCCTTTTGTATCACCATAGATCATCAAACCCTGGAGGACGATACAGTCACCATCCGTTACAGAGATACCATGGAGCAGGACCGAATCCCGTGGCCGGAGCTTCATGGAATCATTCATGAAAAAGTGAGTATGAGAACACTCTTTGAAAGCATTACTGCCTAAAACTCAGGATATGAAAGAAGCGCTGATTGTTTCTCTTAAAACATTCTCCCGGACTCATTTAATTATTCTGCTTGGTTTTCTGGCCCTGGCCCTCGCTTATATGAGTCCCGTGCTGGATGGAAAGGTGCTTTCCCAGCACGATATGACCCAGTTTGAAGGGGTCCGGCAGGAGCTGGAGAATTTTGAAGAAGAGACCGGGGAATCTTCGCAGTGGACAAACTCTCAGTTTTCGGGCATGCCCGCTTTTCACGTGGGTCCCACCGGAGCAAAAACCACCGTTTTCAGGGAGATGGCCAGAGTTTTGCGCCTGGGAGCCGGATCGAACAATCCCATTGCCATCCTGTTTGCTTACCTTCTCTGTTTTTATATTCTGCTGCTTACCCTGCGCCTCTCTCCCTGGCTGAGTGCCATCGGAGCCATTGCTTTCGCCCTGTCCTCCTATAACCTGATCATCCTTCAGCCCGGCCATATTAACAAAGCTTATGCCATTGCATTTATGGCACCTGTAGTGGCGGGGATCCTGCTTGCCTACCGGGGAAAGTATTTGGGCGGGGGACTCCTTTTCCTTCTGGGACTGGGCATTCAATTGTATTATAACCACCTGCAGATCACCTATTACCTCCTGCTTCTGTCATTGATCATTATTCTCTCGAAGGGGATATATGCCATTCTTGAAAAGCAGCTCAAAAAATACCTGACTGCCTCAGCAGTACTTCTTGTGGCTGCCGTGCTGGCCTTGCTTCCAAACTTTTCGAGTCTCTGGATCAATTACGAGATTTCCAAACAGAGTATCAGGGGCAAGCCTGAACTAAGCCTGAACCGGGAGAACCAGACCTCCGGACTGGACAGTGATTATGCCCTGAGCTGGAGCTATGGCAAGGTAGAGACTTTTTCTCTGATGATCCCGTATATGACCGGCGGGAAAACAGCCGCCATGGGAGAAAATGAAAAAGCCATGGAGAAAGTGAGTCCCCAGTTCAGGGAGACCGTGGCCGGACAGAACCAGTACTGGGGGCCCAAAGCATCCACAGCAGGCTCCAATTATTCAGGCGCCATTGTGGTATTCTTCTTTGTCCTGGGACTCTTCCTGATCCATGGCCCCATGCGCTGGTGGATCATTATCAGCAGCCTGCTCTCCATTATGCTGGCCTGGGGCTCTCATTTACCGGGGCTGTCCCACTTTTTCCTGGATCACGTGCCTTTCTACAACAAATTCAGGACCGTGGAGATGACCCTGGTCATTGTCTGCTTTAATATCCCGCTTCTGGCCTTTCTGGCCATAGACCGGATCATAATGAATCCTGATCTGATCCTGGAGAAGAGAAAACAGCTATTGCTCGCCTTCGGCTTCACAGGAGGCCTCTCTCTGCTCTTTTTCCTGTTCCCGGGTATATTTAGCTTTTTCTCGGAACGGGAACAGCTGATATTCAACCAGCAGCTGCAGGGTGCCGACCTTCAATATGCGGGCCAGTTCAGACAGTTTATGGATGAACTGGAGGCCGCAAGAATCTATCTTTTCAGGCACGATGCCATCCGCAGCTTTGTTTTGATCGCCATGGCCTTTGTGCTGACCTGGTACTTTGCCAGCAAGAAGCTGAAGCTGGCCTGGTTCCTGGCCGGACTTGCGGTCCTGATCACCCTCGATCTCTGGTTAATCGATCACCGCTTCCTGAACAGGGACAATTTCGTCTCAAAAAGGCAGCAGGCCAATACCCTGGCCCCCACACCGGCCGATGAGTTCATTCTCCAGGATCCGGATATTCATTTCAGGGTGGCCAACCTGACCGTCTCCCCCTGGCAGGATGGCACGACCTCCTATCACCACAAATCCATCGGGGGCTATCATGGCATAAAAATGAGAAGGTACCAGGATCTGATTGATCTCTATCTTTCGCGGGGACTGCAGAATATAATCGGGGTTTTAAATCAACAACCCTCTCACATGCAGGTGGATTCTGTTCTGGCCGCCCAACAGGTTTTGAATATGTTAAATACCAAATACTTTATTCTGAATCCCTCTTCCCAGCCCCTCAGGAATCCGCACGCCATGGGTCATGCCTGGCTGGTGAACGAGGTGGAGCTGGTGAATAACCCGGATGAGGAGTACCTGGCATTGGAAAACACCGACCTCACCAGGGTGGCGGTGGTAGACCGAAGGTTTGAGGAGCTTTTGCCCGCCGATTTCGGTCAGAATGAAGCTACCGGCACCGTGGAGCTCACTGCTTACCAGCCAAACCGGATGACCTACCAGGTATCGCTGGAACAAGAGTCGCTGGTGGTCTTCTCCGATATTTATTATGAAGGCGGCTGGCAGGCCAGCATTGATGGGGAACCGGCTCCTCTCTTAAGGGCCAATTATATACTGCGGGCCCTGCCGGTAGAAGCTGGTGAGCATGAAGTGGAATTCAACTTTGTGTTCGAACCATTCGAAAAAGGGGAAAAGATCTCCCTGGTGGGATCCTTGCTGGTATTGTTATTGCTGCTCGGGGGTGCCGGGTTCTATATTTACTCGCGGAAGGACTGAGCCAGTCTGTTTATTTATCAGCAGATAGATCAATTTGAATCTTTCTGACAAACTGCGGATTGCTGTCTCCCATATCCCGCATGTGCCTGTTGTACAGATTTACCATTTGCCGCATTAACTTTCCTGTTTTGGAGTTCGGCTGCCGCCCCTCACCCGAGGGAGGAAAGCCGGCCGCATTTCCCTCCCATACAATATGCTCATAATCACTTTGTTGCGCTACTATCTTGAACAGCTCTTTCTCTTTTCGTTTTTGTGCAATCACAAACAGATAGGAGGCTTCAGAGTTTGCCATGATAACCCGCTGCCGCAGGACGAGGGGATCAAGTACTTCGTAGATGGATGCCCCTTTACGATCGCGATACAGGTACATTTTTCTTATCTCAAATCCATTCGACTCGCTAAAGATTCTGTAATAGAGCTCCGGACTGAATTGATAGAAGCCATGACCCAAAAAATTATTAGCAGGCGTAATTCCTATGTAATACCCATCCTTTTCGATCAGGTTCATGCAACTTTTAATGGCGGATGGAAAGTTGAATACATGCTCCAGGCTTCCGCCATCGATCACCAGTGTATACCTGGACAATAGCTCTTCCGGCAGGGACACGTTCAGGTCATGAATGAGGGTCGCCCCTTCGTAAGCCGATGCATCCAGGGAATCCGTGACCTCCGCACCCAGCAAGCCGAGAAATGGTTCTGCATGACTATCTGCCGGGAAAGGGGCCCTTTTATAAACATCCATAAGTCCGGCCTGGAGAAGCATATCGTTTAACTCCTTTTGATTCAGAAAAAGCATTTGCCTCCCGATGGTCAGGACTTTCCGGAAGTTCACATCCAGCTGTCTGGCATGAAGGAGGAGTTTCACTCCATTACTATCAAATCCCATGATTTTCTTTTTTCTTCAGAAACTCGAAGCAATCTGCAAAGCGCCGGGTAACCTTGTCCAGATTGATCTTCTCCTCAATGATGGATAAAGACTGCGCTCCCATGGCCCGGGTTTTCTCCGGATCTTCAAGTAAGATTTCTATTTTTGAGGCCAGGTCATCAGCATCTCCTTCTTTAAAGTAAAGACCGTTCATCCCGTCGTTTACCAGGTCTTTTTCAGTTCCGTCGCACCTGGAGCAGACTACCGGTTTACCAAAGGCCATGGCTTCATTGATGGATAATCCGCCCATTCCTGCAAGAACATAGATGGCAGAGGAGAGGATTTCCCTGCCCAGGTCCTCCGGATCATAGATGCTTCCCAGGAATTTTACTCTGTCTTTAAGAGCTTTTCGCTCCACCAGTTGTTTCAAATAGGTCTCCTCCGGACCCTCTCCAATAATACACAGTTCCAGGGTGTCATGCCCGGGGGAGAGTTTGGCTGTTGCTTCAATCAGCAGATCGACCCGTTTCCATTTCACAAGGCGACCCAGATGCAGGATTCTTTTGGGATTTGATACCGTCACCCCCTCTCCGGTCAATCGTTGACGAATATTGGCTATCTTCTCTGTATCGGGAGAATTATAGGTCAGGAATATATTCTTCCGGTCGATCCCATAACTCTCCTGAATTACAAATCCATGGCTGGCATAAATCATGGTTGCATCAACCTGCCTGTAGTATCTGATCCGCATCAGGTTTAATCCGAAAGCCCAGGGATAAAACCTCAGTCCCACCGGATTTTCGACCTCCAGGTTTTCATTCACAATGGGATTCTTCCTGTAATAGCAAATGGACCTGTTTTTGGGGGCCACCATAAAAGGAATCTCCCGGAAAACCAGTGAAATGTTATTTGCCCTGACCACTTTCCTCGATCCGGAATCGAAGGAATAATTGACGATATAGGGCCAGCCCATGACCACAATATCCGGTAAAAGCTCCTCCAGTGTGCTATGCAGCTTCCTGAAATAGGGTTTCCTGAACTTCCCGCGATATTCCTCCAGTTGCCTGACCGAGAATAGACAGGGCTCCTCTTCATCGCCCAGCTTGACACCCTCCCCCAGGGATAAGCCTCGCTTCCCGGGAACAATGACACTTACCTCCATCCCATGCACACTTACCAGCCGGTTTAAAAGTGCGATCAAATAGTGTGGGAGCCCACTAAACAGGAATGTAACCTTCATTGGATTAAATTACTAGTGCAAGTATAATAAATAATCGAGTTTTATACCTTTGTTCACGAGTTACAGAATAAGAATATGAAGTTTGAACCGCATATTTACCCCTACCTGAATGATAAAGCTTTTATCGGTAGTCTCCATGTTAAGATTTCTACTCCTTCCTCGAAGCCGAAATCAAGGATAGACTACCTGACCGGCATGGCTGAAGGAAAAAAGATCATACACCTGGGGTGTGTGGACCACCTTCCCCTCGTGGATCAAAAGATGGCCAGTAATACCTGGTTACATAAGCTGCTGGATGAAAAAGCTGATCGCTGTCTGGGCATAGATATAAACGCGGAAGGCATCAACTACATGAAAAAAATCGGGTTTGAAGACTGCCTGGCCCATGACATGATCGCAGATAAAGCATCTCCGGTTATTCTGGATCAAAAATGGGATTTTCTGATTCTGGGAGAGCTTATGGAGCATATCGATAATCCGGTACAGTTCCTGTCACAAATCAGCCTGAAATATGGCCATGTGATCGATAAGGTGCTGATCACCGTTCCCAATGGTTTCCGCTGGGTAAATATTAAAAAGGTGTTCCGCAACAAGGAGGTGATCAATTCAGATCACAGGTTCTGGTATACTCCTTATACTCTGGCAAAGGTCTGTACGCAGGCCGGACTTAAGGTGGAAGAGTTCAGCTTTCTGCTGGACTATAAGATGGTCTGGTACAGCTTCATAACAAAAACGATCTACAGGCTCAGACCTGCACTTCTGGATAATCTCAGTATGATTGCCCGCTTTTCTTAAGATCTCAGTCCCCTTCCCATACTGCTTAAGGCTCTTTTCACCAGTGAATTCAGGTCATCCGAAAGCATGAGGTAGTAGGTGCATCCAACAAAAACTCCCAGGAGGACCAGGCTTCTGTAAAGTGAATCAAGGAACCAGTGTCCGAGGGTTGGAAGCAGGAAATTAATCAGGAAGGACAGGGATATAAGCAGGAATATCCAGAGGCTTTTAAGCGTAAATGGCTGGATTCCCAATTTGTATCTGATAAACAGAATAACCACGGAATTGATGATAAAGTAGGAAGTGAGAGAGGCAATGGCCGCTCCGGTGATTCCCAGGATGGGGATCAGGATATAATTCCCGCTTACCGTTACAACACCCAGAATTAGCACAAAAAGAATCAGGGAACGGTGATACTTCGAATAAATCAGGATCAGATTATTGATACCGGTGGACACGTCAATCAGTTTCCCCAGGCCGACAAAGAGAACCACATACTTCCCGGCCTCGTAGATCTCACCATTGGGCATCAGAATAAAGATGCTGTTAATGTTGGCCCAGAGCAGCACCAGCAGGAGTCCTCCTATAATGGCCTGATTGGCTGAGTAGCGTACATACAGATTCTTAAGCCTGGGAAGATCATTTTCCTCCAGGCTCTCGGAGACAAAGGGGGAGCTTATCTGCAGGGTAGCCCTTGAAGGAATCTCAATCATGGAGGTCATAAAATAGCTGATGGTATAAATCCCCGTGCTTCCCAGACCAATCATTGACGAGATCATAAAAGCATCCACCTTGGTAACAATGTTGGATCCTATTCCAGCCAGGAGCATAAAACCCATATAGGGGAAAATGGCCCGCCGGATCTCTCTCGACACCCCGGAACCCTGCTCCCCGGGCATCAGGATCCGCTGCAAACGCTTGAAATAAGAGAAGAGTATAAATACGGCCAGGGCATAGGAAGCGATAACAAGCAATACGTACAGATCCACAGATAAGCGGAGGTGGAAAAAAAGAATGGCTGAAGCGATCAGGAAAACCCTTAAAATGATATCCCGGATGAGCTTCGGAATGGTAATCCTGTAATAAGAAACAGCAAAGTTCTCAATTATTCCCATATACACACAGACCAGTCCGAAGGGAATAATCAAAAGAAAAAACCTGCTGTAAAGGGGGGAGTTCTCCGTAAAAAAGCCCTGCAGGTAATCCTTCCCCAGGAAAACAAGAGTCCCGAAAAAAACGATACTGATCAATGGCAAAAGTAAGGCGTAGCGGTAGGCCTCCCGGAGCATTCCCATTTTCTTTAGCTGGGGACTGAAGCGGATAATCGCATTGGGAATTCCGATTTGTGCAATAAAGGCAAATAGAAAGGCCGAGTCTGTTAACATGCGGTTCAGGCCTATTAATTCAGGACTAAGAAAATAGGGATAGATAAAAATGGTGGAGACCATTCCGATAACTGCCCCGGCATAACTGACCACCGAAGCCTTGATGCTTTGCCTGATCACTATCCCCATCCTAAAATGCTTTCAATATTATTCGTTTAAAAAACAGGACCCCTCGAAAAGGGACCATCTCTTTCCAGCTCAAATACTTTCTGTTAATTAACGTGGTTTTGTTCCGCTTCATTTCCCTACCTTCAAAAGACTGGATCAATTCCAGGTATTTTCCGTGAGAAAGGGAACTGGAGAAATGATCACGGGCCCTTTTCGCTGCATTTTTACTCTGCAAATTTAAAAGATCGGGGCTTCCGAGCAGCTCTGCGATACGCTGAGCAAATTCATCTGCCTTACCCGGCTCAACAAGGTATCCCGAACTTCCCTGCTCGATGCATATGTCGGTACACTGGGGCAAAAGAGAGGAGACAGGAACGCAAGCATGGGCCATGGCCTCCATTAAAGTGAGGGGATGTCCTTCAAAATTTGAAGGCAACAGAAGAATCTTATGCTCCCTGTAATAATCCTCTACTCCGGCCGGAGCTACCCGCCCTGTGAACCTGATATGCTCTGTCAGTGATCTTCTGGCTGTAAGCTGCCTGAGTTTGTCCAGATCGGGCCCCTCGCCCACTACGGTCAGCCTGACCCCTTTATGCCTGAGCAGCAGTCTGCCGAGGATATCCGGAATCATAAAAACGGCCTTTTGCCTGTTGTCAATGCGACCCACAAAAAGAATATCCCCGGGTCTGTCGCTGCAGTTATCGTATGGCTTTGCCGCTTCTTCCGGCAAGGAAATCCCATTCAGAATGCAGGTAAGCACTTTTGCGGGAAGATAGCGGCCGGCCAGCTCCTCAATGCGGGGGCTCACCCCAACCACTTTGTCCGAGAGCGGATCAGATTCACGTTCCACCATTTGTTCGAGCTGATTGTGAACCACATGAATGATCCGGCTAAGGTCGTAAAAATATCCAGCAGCAGCATGTATATAGAAACTATGATTGTTGATGATAAAATCAAAAGACTGCTTTCTCATATAAGCTCCGATCCTGCGGGCGAAAAGGATCCTGCCAAAAGGGATCCACTCGTAAATTCCCGAATTAAAATACTTGCCGTGAAGACCTTCCTGCTCGATTCTCTGGTACCAGTTCCCTTTCCGGTCGGTACAAATAACGGACACCACATAGCCCTTCGATTTCAAAAATTTTCCCAGTTCGATAATAAAATTGCTGATTCCTCCCATATTCAGGATATAGGTGGTAATCGCTATACGGACCGCTTGCTTCTTGCCTTCTGTCTGAATCAATAGGAAAAGATTTAGATTCGTCTGTGTCTCAGATAGTAGTTTGTGAGCCGGACTCCAAAGATAAAATGCCGCAGAATTGTCGGGATCAGTCCGTAATACTGCTTCATGATTTTAAACCGCTCCTTAAGTCCTGCTTTTATATGGTGTTCGGTAAGCCCCCCTTCCAGGAACCTGGAGAGAATCAAGCTGGTATTATGAATCCGCGCAGAACTCCTTACCGAGCGGATGGCCCAGTCGATATCTGCAGAGAACCGGTAGTCGAGATTATACATCGGGGCTAACTCCCGCTTTACAAGAATGGACTGATGACAGACCACCATCCCCTGCCGGAATGATCTCCAGGTAAGCCGGCCGGGAGGTTTTAAGCGTCTGTCTCCAATCTCGTTCTGCTTCTCATCGATGATCATGGTCCCCCCGTAAATAATATCGGGCAGGCCATCGAGCCCCCTGAACATCTTCTCTACGGTATCATTCTGGTAGATCTGATCGCCTGCATTCAGAAACCAGACATAATCGCCCGAGGCCACTTTCAACCCTTTATTCATGGCATCATAGAGTCCCTGATCCGGTTCGCTGATCACCCGGTCGACCCCCTTGAATCCGGCAATGACCTCCAGGGTGTGATCGGTAGATTCCCCATCAACGATGATGTACTCTATCTGCCTGTAGGTCTGATCCATCACACTCTGCACGGTCCTGCCAATATGCTTCTCTCCGTTGTAGACCACTGTAATCACAGATATAAGGGGAGTATTTTTCATGATTCCGCCTTTTGTTTCAGCAGATCGCTGTACAAAGCCAGATGCATCTCCACGGAACGGTCCATGGAAAAGCGTTCAAGCGTCATCTGGCGGGTTTGTGCAGAAAGCTGTTCATAGGTATCCAGGGAAAGGACCCACTTTATGCCTTCCGCCAGTTCCCCGGAAGATTTGCAGGAGGCCAGGTATCCATTTTGCCTGTGAGCGATCATTCCAGGGATTCCTCCCGTCCGGAAACCCACTACCGGGGTTCCGCATAACATGGATTCCAGAATGGTGTTTGGGAGATTATCCTGCAGGGAGGGGATCGCAAAAAGATGCGCGGCACTGTATAGTTCCACCATTGTACGTACCGATTGAACAAAGGCAATATTGCGGGCAGGCAGGGGGAAGGTACGGGCCACGTCCTCCCTGGTCTTGCCGAAAAGGAGGATCTCCACCTCCCCTGCCGTTTCCATATCTTCGGCGAGTATCCGGATGGCTTCCTGGAAGTAACTGAATCCTTTGAGCACATTTTTCATGGTGGCCGCTCCGAACAGAATGTACTTTTTGGAAGGATCAAGACCCAGCGCTAAACAGGCCTGTTTCCTTTCTACAGGCGCAAACAAATGGGGATCGACGGGATTAGGAATCGTAAGCACTTTCCAGTGCCGCAGCAGGGAACTGGCACGGACACACTCCTGAAGCCAGTCGCTGGGGGTAATTACAGTCACCTCACTATTCCGGAACAAGCGTTCCTTTTTCTTCCAGATACGATGCGACAAATCTCCTTTCCCGGGTTTTTTCAAATAGGGACAGCTTCCGCACTCCCGGGTATATTCTTTGCAATCCAGGGCATAATGGCAGCCTCCCGTGAAAGGCCACATATCATGAAAGGTCCAGACCATCGGCTTCCCCGTCTGAAGCAGTTCGCTCAAGGATCTTAGAGAGAGAAAACCGGCATTGATCCAGTGCAGATGAATCACATCGGCCTCCGTCACGTGCCGGTTCCGGATCAGGCTCTCGCCCGTGTTGGCCAGGGAAAAGAGAAAACGAATGCTTTTGGACCTCTCCTTCCTGATGAATACCAGGCGTTCCCAGATAAAGCGGATCAGGTTGATCCATTCCTTTATCCGTCCGCCGGTGGTGGAAAAGATCTCCTCCTTCTCATCAGCTCCCTCCTGAACCAGCATTTTCACATTCGCATTTTTCGACCTGAGAGCCTCCAGTAACCTTCGGGAGGCTATGGCAGCTCCTCCTGTACGGGGAGATTTGCTGATAAGGAGTATCTTCCTCTTCACAATGCAAATAAAGCAAATAATATTAACTTGTCACGCCATGAACAGCAGTAAAACCAGGGAAACGGAGGCCAGTTTTTCGGGCCGGAAATTATACGGGGACGACTTCTCTCAGGAACAGATCGCCCGCTGGTTCGAGGAGGAAGCGGAAGCTTATGCGGAGCTTGGAAACAGGGAAATCTCCGACTACTCTTACCAGTATCATGCATTGAACCGCATCCATGGTTTCCGGCACATAAAAAAGATTGCAGGCTTTGACCAGGTACTGGGGCTGGGTGCGGCATGGGGACATGAGTTCTTACCGGTCATTCATAAGATCAAAAACCTGGTGATTGCAGAACCGTCGGAAAACCTTCGCAGCGAAGAGATTGGATCATTAAAACCGGTCTATATAAAACCTGAAATAAAGGGCACCCTGGAATTTGAGGATAATACCTTTGACCTGGTAAGCTGCTTCGGGACCCTGCATCATATTCCGAATGTGACTTTTGTCCTGGGCGAATTAATTCGTGTATTGAAGCCAGGGGGACACCTCCTCCTCAGAGAACCCATCATATCCCTGGGCGACTGGAACAGGCCCCGGCCCGGACTGACCAGCAATGAACGGGGAATCCCGGTTTCTCATTTCGAAGAGTTCTTCAAGAAGCAGCCTGTAGAGCGTATTTCCAGGTCCTATTGCCTTAGCATGACCTACCAGTTTCAAAAAATACTGAAGAATGTGCTCAAAAAGCCCCTGATCACCTACAGCTGGTATATCCATGCAGACCGCCTGCTTTCCTCCCTGCTGGGATGGAATGTCAGGTATCATGCCTTGAAGAAGCGGCACCGGATAGCCCCTTCCAATATCTTTTATGTGATCAGGAAGATTTAATAGCGGTTCAACCACTTGTAGCGGCGGGCATTGTCCCCGAGTTTAACGGAAAGTGTGACTTCGTGGGACCCGTAATTAAAATGCCCGATTTCTGAGAATGCCCAGTCAAAGGAATAGCCAAAATACAGACTCTCAACTTTTACTCCCAGAAGCAGAATCACGCTTTGATTGGTCCGGTATGAGAGTCCGCCCCAGAATTGTTCATCGAAATACAGCTTCATAGTAAAATCCCCCTGAGGATTCCAATTCTCAGAGGTCTTTAATAAAGCTCCTGGTTCCAGCTCCAGCATATCGGAAAGCCTGAAACGATATGCTCCCAGCAGCCAGTAATGCCTGAAGGTCTTAAAATCTGCAATCTCGTTGCCCCCCACCTTCACAGAGGACTGCAGAAGGTTGCTGACTGAGAATCCAACGAAATACTTAGGATCCCAGAAGAATACCCCAAAATCGGCATCCGGGCTGTAGGCCACGGTTCTGAAGTTGCCATCCATCACCGGGTCGCCATCCTCGCCAAAGGTGAGTTGTTCGCTATTGATCCTGTATTGAAATGCCTTGGCAGCCAGCCCAAAGGAGAGTTGCTGCCTGTTCATGAAAATATGATAAGCATAGGTGAAGGAAGCTCCCGTCCGTGCCACATTTGCATTTACATCATTGACCAGATAAGCGCCCAATCCTACTCGCCCTTTTGTGCTGGGCTTAAGCCTGTTGTCACTTTTAACTGGACGTTTGATGATCTTATAGGACTTCCGGAGAACCCTCGTTTGCCAGGAGGCCGAATAGGTCCGCGGAGCCTGATTAAATCCCAGCCATTGCTGTCTGGCCGTGGTATTGAAAGAGGTATAACCATCGTATCCGGCCATGGCCGGGTTGACAACAAATCCATTTAGAACATATTGTGAAAATATGGGTAACTGCTGTGCCATAAGCTTACCTGCCATTCCCGCTGTCAGAAGCAATATGATATAAATCCTCCTCCTTCTCATTTCTCTCTATTACGCTCCTATCTGACAATGGTTACGTTCCCGGTAATGGCAGGCTCCCCATTTTCAAGACGAATGATATAGTGGTAAGAATCGATGGGCAGGCGTCTGCCATCAAATGTGCCATCCCAGGGATCATCTGCAGCATTGGGGGAATAATAAACACGGCTGCCCCACCGGTCAAAGATCCTCAATTCAGCACTTGGGTAAAGCTCCAGTCCCTCGATCATCCAGAGATCATTATAACCGTCCCCGTTGGGCGAGAATGCATTGGGAATTACCAGGCAGGACTCATGGGTATACCCTATATAAATGGTATCGGTCATCACACAGGCATGTGCATCGGTCACGGTAGCAATGTATTCTCCCGGGTATATTTCGTTGAAGGAGTCCTCATTATCGGGCAGACCCATATTCCATGATATGTCATAGGGGAAGATACCTCCATCAATATACAGACGCAACTCTCCATCAGGCTTATCCCGGCAGAATGCATCCTCCGTATCAAAAGAAAGCTCCAGGGAATCGGGATCTATCAGTTCTGCTTCGGTCTCCACGAAGCAATCATTCAGGTCCTCGATTCTGACCTGATGAATTCCCGACGGAAGATTCCCTGTAACTCTTCCTGTCAGTACATCATTCACCCACACTTCGTAATCATCCACGGTATAAATGGTACCCCCTGTAATCAGCAGTTCGATCTGTCCGCTTGCATCTCCGTAACATAAAGGATCCTCCAGCTGCATGGAGTAATCAAGGGGCAGGGGATCTTCAAGAACCACCTGGGCCGAATCGACACAGCCATGTTGGTCAATAACCACCAATCGGTAGGTCCCGGCAGGTACATTCGCCAGGTTCCTGGTGGTGGCCCCCGTATTCCAGGAATAGGTGTAGGGCGGAGTTCCACCCAGGGTATCCACATGAATGATTCCATCTGAGGCGTTGGTACAGGAAATAACTGCCCCGTGATAATCGCTGGCCACAAGCAGTTCCACTCCAAAATGGTCCGCTTCAAAGACCTCTGCGCTATCGATAAGGATGCAACCGTTATCGTCGGTAATCACAATGGTATATACACCAGCCAACAAACTGTCAATATCTTCCGTAAGCTCTCCATTATTCCACAGGAAGTTAAAGGGATCGACACCCCCGTAGGCGACCATATCGATCTTTCCGGTAGCCGACCCAAAACAGAAAGCACTATCCACCATGAAAGTATCAATCACAAGGGGATCTGGATCGAGCAGTTCATAGCTCTCCAAATAGGTACATCCGTTGATATCGGTCACCAGTACCGTATAGTTCCCTTCTCGAAGGCCTGCCTGGTCCCTGGACAAAGGATCGGCCAGGTTCCCGATGTCGGTCGACCACAGGTAAGTATTTTGCAGCGAATCGGCTCCTCCAAGAGGAATCAGAGTGATGGAACCTGTAGAATCTCCCGCGCAGGCGATCTCCCAGTCATTGATACGAGGAATTACGGTATCCAGGCCCAGTGGATTGGGTTCAATCAGTTCAAAGACCGTATTCAGGGTACACCCCAGACTATCGGTGATAGTCAGATGAAAGGTATCGGCCACCAGGTCGTAAATATCCTGCTGAGTGGGATCGGGCAGCGTTGAACGACCCGGGCTCCACAGATAAGCATGAGACTCAATACCGCCGGAAGAAGAGATCTCAATAAAGCCATCATTGTCCCCGAAGCAGGTAATGTTCCAGCCGTTTAGTTCCCGGACAGAATCTACCTCCAGTAAGATTTGCGCAGGTTCATAAAGGGTATACTCTGCCGTCTGTTCACATCCATAGCGATCGGTAAGAAGCAGATTATAAGTGCCACCACTCAAGGAGCTTTGCAGGCTGTCGCCCGGAACCAGGTCGCTTTCGCCCGGGGGACCGGTCCATAGGAAGGTATTTGGATAATCGGCCGTATGGCCGCCGCTTACTTCTATATCGATGAAACCGTCGTCCGCCCCAAAACAACTGATATCCACAGTATCGAATACTGGCTGAATATCCAGACGGGTGATGGAGATCGTATCGGGTTCGGACAGCACATTGGTTATATCGCCCTGATTCATGTTATAACAATTTTCCGTGTCGTAGGCCCACAACCTGTATTCTCCGGCGGGCAGACCACTTACCAACGCGGAGTAGGTCCCGCCGCTCTGTGCAACAGGCTGGTTGTATACCTCCGCCCCCGTATTCTCATCCTCTACAATCAGGGTATAACCCGGGAATCCGCCGGAGATACTATTTACCACGATTTCTCCCGTGCTCTCTCCGAAACAGCTGACCTCGTAATTGCCATACCTCCGGACTGTTGTATCAATACTGATCAATTTAGCCGAACCAATCCAGAAGAGGTCTCTGATCTCGCAACGGTTGGTATCATTCAGCGTCAGCCGGTAGGGACCGGCAGTTCCGGCTAGCACATCCTCCGCAGTACTGTTGTATCCGAAGGGCCCGGTCCACTGGTATGAATAACCCTCAATACCCCCCGTGGGAGAAATGTCAATGGAACCATCATTCCTGTTATCGGCCAGACAGGTCGCATCGACAATAACCGCCGGGGCCACCAGGGTATCGGGCTGGGTGAGGGTAATGGTATCCCCAAAAGCACAACCAATGGCATCGACCACATCAAACCAGTACAGTCCCTCTCCCATATTTGTCTGGATAGAATCATCAGGAACCATATTCGCGGAAGATCCTCCCAGGGTATACCAGTCAAAATCATAAGGATTTCTATTGTACCCACCCCTGACATTGGAATGCAGAAGGACATCTTCCAGTCCGTAACACCGGACCGCATGACCACCCACATAGGAAGTGTCAGGCTCCAGGAGACCAATCAATTCAGGAGCTACCTGGACCGTGATGGAGTCATAGGCGGTGCCGGGACAATCCTTGCCCTGGCCATTCACGTTCCTGATCACCGGGATATACCGGTAGGTGATGTCTTCAATAAAATACCCATTATTTATAACGGTGGTCTGATCCAGGTTTTCAATAAGATAGTCTCCACTCAATCTTTCATTATCCACATTGGGTTCATTATAGACAAAAGTATTCAGATCATAGATAAAATTGCCCGTGGTGCTGTCAATGTTCTCATTCATCAGGATCAGATATCCCTGGTCAAAGCACACCGCCGTATCCTGGGGCCTCGACAGCTGGGCAGTCATCCTGGGCTCCGGATTCACATCAATGAAGAAGGTCGTATCGGTACCCATGCATCCTTCGGTAGAAATAAATGGAAGGATGTTATAACTAAGCCGGCCATAGCCTGTATGCGGATTCAGTACGTCTGACTGATCCAGGTTGTTGGCAACCGCAAGCGTATCTCCGTATGCAGACGGGTCAATCACATTCAGCAATCCATTGTCGTTGGTAACCACCAGTTCGAAATAGAGCGGATGGGTGGCATAGGCCAGTGAATCAGTAAGAATGGTAAAGCCATCATCATAACAGAGGCTGTCTTCCAGCAGGGTATAATCGAGTCCTGGAACAGGGTTGAGATAGATATATACAGTGGTATCACTTCCATTGTTGCAGAAGCCTCCCTCATGCCCCAGCCTGTCATCTCTGATCCTAGCCGTAAAGTGGTAGCTGATCAGCTGAACCGTAACGCTGTTGTTGATAAGCAGATCCGAAATGGACTGATCGGGGAGGAACTCGCCATCGGGGGTAATGGAGCCGGATACGTCAAGCGGATCATAGCTTACTACCAGGTCATAAACCAGTGTTCCTCCCATAATGCTGCCCTGACTGGTAGAGACATTTATCTCTACGGTGCTGTTATCGCAGATAATGGTATCCGGAACAGCCACCTGTATGCCCGGTGACGGATTGATCCAGATCCTTACCGTAACGGGCCCGTTATAGCAAAACTCCCCAAAATGACCCGGACGGGTATCCCGTATCCTTGCCGTAAAGGTATAGTCCACCGGCTGGGCCTCCAGGGAATGATTTATATAAATATCGGTAATCGGGGTGCCCGAAGGCAGGGTCTCCGAAGCACCTGAAGCCCTGGAAATAACAGTCACCTCTGAGCCATAAACAGCACTGACGGTATACTCCTTCACCCCATATACCAGGCCCAGTCCATCCTCCACTGAAATCACGGCTGTATCGTTATTACAGAATATGGTATCGGGGAAACTAACTAAGATCCGGGGGGTGGGATTCACCCAAATAGTCACGGTAGTATCCCGGCCGTTTTCACAATCTCCATCAAAATCAGAAGGTCCGATTCTCGGTGTAAACCGATAGATCACCTTATGGACAACCGTATCCATATTGGTGAGCAGATCCTGGATCTGGATGCTGTCGACAGGGTAAATGCCCCCGGGGCGGGCACCGATGATCTCCGCATCCGGAAACACCTCCAGGTTGTAGAACCAATCTCCACGTACATAAGGATTAAGACTGTTTACCTTGATGTCTGCCAACCCCTCATTACAGATTAAAGTGTCCATAACTTCAACCAGGACATCGGGAACCGGATTGACCCAGACCACAATGGTCGTATCGATCCCGTTATTGCACCAATCCCCGTCATCGTCTCTGATACGCGGAATAAAACGATAGCTGACACTCCGGGCTTCATTGCTGGTGTTATTCAGGGTGTAATTATAAACCGCATCCCCTGCAAAAGTCTGGCTCCCTGAACTTACCCCGGTAATGCCCGGATCCACACTGATCTCCAGGGTTCCGTCCCAAATCCTAAGGATGGGATTATTGGGGTTTCTTAACTGCAGTGTCAGGGGATCCCCATCGCATAAGACCGTGTCGCTGACCGTAACCCGTACCTCCGGGGTGGGATTCACCCAGATCACTATCGTTGTATCATTTCCACCTGCACAAAGATCCGGATCCGGGGTTTTAGTCGGAGTGAAAGTGTATTCAACCTTATGAACAATGGTATCATGATTGATCAAAGGATCGATCAGCAGCGTATCAGCGATTCCTTCCACCCCGGATCGGGCTCCGGTAATCTGCGGATCGGGATTCACCACCAGGTTGTACTCCCAGGCTCCGTTCACAAATATATTGGGATTGCTGATCCAAATGTTCGCAGAATCACCGTTACAGAGTATGGAATCCTGGGCATACACGCGGATGGCGGGAGTCGGGTTTACCCATACACGGATGGTGGTGTCTATTCCATTTTCACAATCAATTCCCAGATCACCGGGGGAAATCCTGGGTGTAAAAATATAATCTACAAAGTGGAAGATGGTGTCATGGTTGATTAGGTGGTCGGTCAGCACCACATCTGTCCCATCATATTCACCCCCGATATCATTTCCCGTCATCCCGAAGTCATAGACGACTGTCAGGTTATATTTCCAGTCCCCCATGACCGGAATATTCGGATTTCGCACGAAGAGATTAATAAGGTCTTCGTTACAAATCATCGTGTTGGCGATATTCACCCGGATTTCCGGAGTCGGATTCACCCAGATCCAGACGGTGGTATCAACCCCGGAACCACAATCCGCTCCCAGATTACCAGGAGTAATCCGCGGGGTAAAATGATAGGGGATCCTGTGCGCGACGGTATCATGATTAACCAGGTGATCCATCAGATTAAGGTCGCCGGCCGTGTACTCACCACCAATCCCCAGGCCTGTAACATGCTCCCCGTAATCGACTGTCATATTGTATTTCCATTCGCCGTGAGCAGTGACATTGGGAATCTTCACTTCAAAAAGAACATCTTCATCATTACAGAGCACCGTATCTGGAGCCTCCACCTCAATCCGGGGTGTGGGATTTACCCAGACAGTAATCGTGGTATCGCGGCCCCCTCCACAATCCGCTCCCGAATCATCCGGATAGATCCAGGGAGTAAAATGGTACTCCACTTTTTGTGCTTCGACACTATTATTACTCAGTGTTTCATTAAATAATGTGGTCGTGATCCCTGCCTGGCTCCCGCTGGCCCCTGTGATTCCCGGATCGGGCGTTACCACCAGGTCATAGGTCCAGTTCCCCCGTATGGGAAAGTTGGGATTGTCCACCTGAATAGTGGCAGTACCCTCGCTGCAGATTACAGAATCTGCACTTACCCGGATCTCCGGAGTAGGATTCACCCAAATAGTCACGGTAGTATCCCGGCCGTTTTCACAATCTCCATCAAAATCAGAAGGCCCGATTCTCGGTGTAAACCGATAGATCACCTTATGGACAACCGTATCCATATTGGTGAGCAGATCCTGGATCTGGATGCTGTCGACAGGGTAAATGCCCCCGGGGCGGGCACCGATGATCTCCGCATCCGGAAACACCTCCAGGTTGTAGAACCAATCTCCACGTACATAAGGATTAAGACTGTTTACCTTGATGTCTGCCAACCCCTCATTACAGATTAAAGTGTCCATAACTTCAACCAGGACATCGGGAACCGGATTGACCCAGACCACAATGGTCGTATCGATCCCGTTATTGCACCAATCCCCGTCATCGTCTCTGATACGCGGAATAAAACGATAGCTGACACTCCGGGCTTCATTGCTGGTGTTATTCAGGGTGTAATTATAAACCGCATCCCCTGCAAAAGTCTGGCTCCCTGAACTTACCCCGGTAATGCCCGGATCCACACTGATCTCCAGGGTTCCGTCCCAAATCCTAAGGATGGGATTATTGGGGTTTCTTAACTGCAGTGTCAGGGGATCCCCATCGCATAAGACCGTGTCGCTGACCGTAACCCGTACCTCCGGGGTGGGATTCACCCAGATCACAATGGTGGTATCCCTTCCATTCTCACAATCATCCCCGCCATCCACCGGATCAATCCTTGGAATGAAATGATATTGTACCCTGCGCACAACGGTATCGTTGTTGGTCAGTGTTTGTGTATAGGAAGGGGTAGTCACTCCGGACTGATCTCCAATAGCCCCACCAATCAGAGGATCGGCATCAACCTCCAGATAATAGATCCAGTTCCCCCTGACAGAGGTGTTGGGATTAGTCACCGTCAGTACCGTCGTCTCTCCATTACACAGCACACTATCGGAGGCCTCCACAGAAATATTAGGTGTGGGATTGATCCAGATGGTGATGGTGGTATCAATCCCATGATCACAGTACCCGAAGTTGTTTCCTGCCCGGTCATCCCTTATCCTGGCTACAAAATGGTAAGTTATGGACTGTGCCAGATCGGTATTGTTAATCAGCTGGTCACTAATATCATCTGTGGAAAGGTAATACTCTCCGTCAGGCTGACCCGTAATAACCGTTAAATCTGCGGGATCATACGTCCTGCTCAGCTCATAAACTTTTGTTCCTTCAACCATGCCCATTCCATCTGTGAGATCCAGAACAACGGAGGAAGCATCGCATACCAATGTATCAGGTGAGCTAACAGTGAACTGGGGAGTTGGATTCACATAGATCGTCACTGCCTGGGTAACACCATCGGGACAAGTTGTGGGATTGATCGGAGTAATGTTGTAAGTTACCGTTTGTACCGCATTGGTTGGGTTTATTAACTGGTCTGCAATGATGTGATCCAATGGCAAAGCGCTAACTGGTGACGTATAGCCTGTAACCCCAACACTTGCAGTGACCGTATAGTTAAATGTAATATTACCGCTTGTGAATATGGATGGACTTGTAAGTTGGATGTTGGTGAATGTACTGTCGCACTGAATAGTATCAGAGGTAAGAGGGACGACCACAGGTACTGCCTCCACCCAAATGATTTGATTTTGAGATAACTCATTTCCACTGGCATCTGACAGAGTCCAGGTACGAATAATATACCCTGCCTTATCGCAACTGGTCAAATTGGTGAAGTCATCATTATATATTGCTTCGATGGACATCGAACAGTTATCCCATTCATCAGTCACATCCCCGGTAACTGAGGGATCACTATCGTATGCACAATCAGGATTCCTGCATATGGTCACATCAGCAGGAACTGTAAATGTCGGCGCCTCATCATCGGTCACCGTGATATCCTGCGTGCATGTGTTCGTGTTACCGTGGATATCGGTCACCGTCCAGG